>NZ_BAAANT010000001.1:305665-450590 GCF_039529945.1 Kitasatospora kazusensis
TCGGTGCCCTTGTTGAGGTAGACGTGGACGGAGCCGTCGTCGCCCAGGATGATGTAGTCGGCCTTGCCGTCGCCGTCCCAGTCGGCCCAGCGGACCCGTCCGGCCCCACCCGACTCCGTCCCCGCGCTGTGGCCGCCGTTGGAGATGTTGTTGTAGCGGTAGGCGGAGTAGCCGTTGGAGTTCAGGTAGTCGCGGGTGTAGGTGCTGTGCCGGGCGTTGGTGCCGCTGTGCGCCTCCTCCATGAGGGTGGCGTTCCCGGAGCTGTCCCAGCCGGTGAAGAGCACGACGTGGCTGCTGACGTTGTCGAGCATGTCGCCGGGCTGCAGGTCGTCGTAACTGCCGAGCTTGGTGGCGAAGTTGGGCAGCGTGCCGGTCGTCTCGCCGTAGTTGTTGCCGCTGGAGGACGGCAGGTTCCAGGCCATCGACACGAAGCCCGAGCAGTCCTGCCGGTAGGTGCCGTTGGAGTTGGTGTAGTAGGCGCTCTCGCTGTACGGCACCCCCGCGTCCACCCAGGCCTGGGCACGTGCCAGGACCTCCGTGCGGCTGATGGTGCCGCCGGTGACCGAACGCGGTGCCAGCAGGCCGTGGCCGGTGCCGCCCTGCGCCTTGGCCAGCTGGGCCGCCGTCGCCGTGGTCGGGTTCGGCACGCTCGGCTTGAAGGCGGTGCTGAAGCCCTTGGGGGCCTGGGCCGCCACCGAGCTCGTCGTCGGGTGGGGGACCGGGGCGGCGTAGGCGGCGGTGCCCGAGCTCATGGCGATGCCGGCGGCGGCGACGACGGCGACGGACAGCGAGAGCAGCTTGTGTGAGCGCTGTGCAGGCATGGAAGTCTCCAGAGATGTGTGGTGACCGGTGGGTTGACGCGTCGGAGATGACCGGCGTCGGCTGGTGCGAGAGCGCACTCGGCTGAACGGCTGGCCTGCAGGAACAGCCGTGGTCGGGTACGGGGGCGAAACCGTCGGTGCGGTCGGACCGCAGGTGCCGGGCAGGTTTCGCGAGCTTCGTCCGGCCCGGTCGCCGTGTGGCGTTCCCGGCCGGTGACTACAGCTTCGCCTCCGCCGGGGCCGGTTGGAAGAGCGGTCGGCTGGACGGAAAGGTCCCTGGCCCGATCAGTCCTAGGGTCTGTCGTCAAACCCCCGTCGTCGCCCGAAGGGCGGCGGCGCGGCGTCTGGTGCGTGCTCTCGGCGTGCCGGGTGGAAGTCCTCGTACTGGACGTACTTGGGCTTTCGCCCGGTGCGGCGAGAGGGCGTGCCAGGGGTCGCGCCGCAGGCGGGGGTTTGACGACAGGCCCTAGGTCTGGAGAACGCCCGGAAACGACGGAACGCCGCCCCCGGAGGGGCGGCGTTCCGTGGTGCGGAGGGCAGGGGCTGTCAGGCCGTCGGCTTCGCCTTCGCCTCGGCGTCCCGGAGGGCGAGGCGCTTGGTGATGCGCTTGCCCAGGTTCTGGCCGGGCAGCTCGACCAGGCGGTACGTCAGCTGGCTCACGATCAGGACGGCCGCCAGGAAGATCAGGAAGGGGATGAACTTGCCGGCGCCGTGGGCCGGGAAGTTCTTCGCCGGGGCCAGCCAGCGCACGCCCATCAGGATGGGGATGTGCACCACGTACACCGAGTAGCTGATCGCCCCGAGCCAGGTGAGCACCCTCGGGAAGCGGCGGTTCTTCAGCAGCATCCCGACGCCGAAGGTCAGCCAGGCCGCGAAGTACGGCAGGGACCAGGCGATCCAGCCGGCCGTCCAGGACTTCCAGAGCGCGTGGTCGCCGTGGTTGTACATCCAGCCGGTGCAGACGCCCGCGACCAGGACGAAGGCGCAGCCGAGCCAGGCGGTCAGGCGGTCGATCTGGCCCTGCTCGGCGCGGTAGATCGCGGTGCCCGCGAACATCGTCGCCAGGATCATCATGCTCTCGAAGAACATCGCCCGGGAGTTGCCGAACAGCAGCACCGCGCCGAGGCCGCCCAGCAGCAGGGCGCCCATGCGGGTCAGCGAGGTCCGTCCGCTGAGCACGCCCACCAGGCCCATGGCCATCACGATGGCGGCGGCGAGGATCAGGTTCCGCGTCGATCCCCGGTCCACTGTGATCATCTGGGTCGGGACGGCCGCCCCGAGCAGCAGTGCCAGCGCGGCGAGACCGACCGAGATCGGGCTGCTGCGGCGGTGCCAGCCGGTGACGAACAGTGCGGTGACGAAGAAGTAGAAGACCATCTCGTAGGAGAGGGTCCACAGCACGCCGAGGCCGTTGGGGACGTTCATCAGGTCCTGCAGCAGCGTCAGGCTGGCGATGCCGGCCCGCACCGGGTGGTCGACGTCGACCGTCGGGACGGCGGAGTAGTCGCGCGGCAGGATCGCCAGGGCGGCCACCACGACGACGATCAGCAGCGGGTAGATCCGCAGGATCCGGCCGATCCAGAAGCCCCGGACGTCGCCGCGGCGCTCCAGCGAGGCCGGCACGATGTAACCGCTGACCAGGAAGAAGGTCATGACGGCGTAGATGCCGAGGTCGAAGTGGTCGGCGAACCCCTTGCCCCCGGGGAACATCTCCACCAGTCCGAAGTGGTGCACCGCGACGAGCAGCGCGGCGATACCGCGGAGGGCGTCCAGCCAGCCGAGCCGGACCACGGGCCGGTTCGCGGCGGGTTTCTGCGCTGTGCCGCCGGATATCTCGGTCGGCTGCTGTTCAATTACGGTCACAGCTCAGGAGGCTAGCCCAACGAGCCGCCGGGACGGTACAGCTGCGCGGAACTACATACTCGGTATTCATGTGGGCATCGCCACAGTCCGTCCGTGCAACCGTCCGGGGCGGCAGGCCGTCGGCATCCGGATCCGCCGCACCGGGCCGCTGTCGGGGGGATGCTGTGAAGGCCCGAATGTGCGGTGGGGCCATAATGGACGGGCACGGGTATGCTCCCGCGCCCCTCCCGGCCCTGTGCCGGGGGCGTGAGGCGGGGGCGGCAGGCCGCCCGTGTGTCGATGCCGTGCCTGATGGCAGAGGTCCGGCAGTGCGGTTCCCCGGGGGTTGCTGACTGCTGCCCGCCATCGTTCGTACGACGGAGCATGATGTCAGACACCTCAGTGGATGTTGAGGCACGTCCCCGCCCGGAGGGACAGGCCGACGTGCCCGCCTCGGCCGGACCGGCCCGCTGGCGGAACCCGGCGACCTGGCCGACGGACGTGCTGGCTCCGCTGGGGTACTGGGCCTCCAGCCGACTGCTCATGATCATGACGGTCTTCTCCTCGGGCGAGAACGCCAAGGGCGAGGTGCACCGCCTCTACGAGAAGTGGGCGCACCTGCTGGCCGGCGGCTCCTACCCGCTCGGGGACCCGACCTGGCAGTACCCGCCGGGCGCCGCCGGGGTGATGCTCGCCCCCAAGCTGGTGCCGGGCGTCAACTACGTCCAGGGCTTCGTGGCCGTCACCTGCCTCGCGGACCTGCTGATCGTCGGCGCGCTGGTCTGGCAGGGCCGCCGCCCCGGCCGCACCCTCGGCGGAGCCTGGGCCTGGTCGCTCGGCCTGCCGCTGATGCTGTACATCCCCTACGCGCGCTACGACGTGATCGTCACGCTCTTCGCCGTCCTCGGCCTGCTCCTTCTGCAGCGCCGGCCGATGCTCGGCGGCTGGATGGCCGCCCTCGGCGCCATGATCAAGGTCTGGCCGGCCTTCGCGGTCTTCGGCGCGCCCTGGGGGCGCGGGCTGCGCTCGGTCGCGATCGGCTTCGCCTCCGCGGTGGTCTCGCTGCTGGTGCTGGTCTCGCTGTTCCTCAAGGGGCCGTTCGACTTCCTGAACGCGCAGGGGAGCCGCGGCATCGAGTTCGAGTCGCTGCCGGGCAGTGCCCTGCTGGTGGCGCACCAGTTCGGCTACCACAGCGAGATCGCCTACCGGTACGGCTCGCTGGAGATCGTGGGCTCCTACGTCGACCTGATCGGCAAGGGCATGCTGGCGCTCAGCGTCATCGGCTTCTGCTGGCTGCTCTGGTGGCGGATCCGGGTCCGGGTGTTCTCCGCCGCGACGCCGGCCGACGCGGCGCTCGCGGCGATGCTGGTCTTCGTCACCACCAGCCGGGTGATCAGCCCGCAGTACTTCATCTGGCTGATCGGGGTCGGCGCGGTCTGCCTGACCTACCGGGCCACCACCCAGCGCGCGGTGGTCGCGATGCTGATCGGCGCCGTCGCGCTGACCACGGTGGAGTTCCCGCTGTTCTTCCAGCAGATCCTCGCCGGCCACACCGGTTTCACCCTCCTGCTGGCCGCCCGGAACCTGCTTCTGCTCGCCGCCACCGTGCTCTCCTGTGTCAGGCTCTGGCGGGCGACCGTGCCGCGTCGCCGCGGACCGGACGCCGGAACCCCCGCGGCGGTCCCGGCCGCCCGCAAGGACGGCGAAGGTCCGGTGACCTCCGCGACACAGCCCCGGCGCGCCAGCGACCGGACGGCCGACCAGGAGAACGCGCAGTGAGCACCCGACTCTCCGACCCGCGGGCCGCCGCCCCCGACAGCGGCCCGTCCGCGCGCCCGGCGCGCGGCATCGCGCACGCCCCCGCCCGGATCCCGCAGCGGCTGCTCGCCGCCGCCCGCCACGCCGCACCCGCCCTGATCGGCTACCTGCTGGTCCGCGCGCTCGCCGTCGGCGTCCTGCTGCACTGGCACGCCCAGCGCCTCCCGCACGGCCAGAGCAACCTGCACTACCTCAGCACGCTCTGGGACGCGGTCTGGTACCAGAACATCGCGGTGCACGGCTACGCGGGCACCGCGCCGACGGCCGGACCGTACGGGCTCTACCAGCCGTACGCCTTCTTCCCCGTCTACTCGATGCTGATCCGGACGGTCTGCTGGGTGCTGCCGCTCTCGGTGAACCACGCCGCGCTGCTGATCGCGTGGGGCTCGGCGCTGCTCGCCGCCTGGGGGATCTTCGCCGTGGCGGCGAAGCTCTACGGCCGCCGGGCCGGCGTGATCGCCGCCGTGCTCTGGGGGGTGACCCCGTACGCTGTGGTCGAGAGCCTGGCGTACTCGGAGCTGCCCTTCACCGCGCTCGCCGCCTGGGCGATGTACGCCGCCGTGACCCGCCGCTGGGTCTGGGCCGGGGTGCTCAGCACGCTGGCCGGCCTGACCCGGCCGACGGGTGTCGCGGTGGCGGCGGCGGTCGGGATCGGCGCGGTCTGCGCGCTGGGGCTGCAGTGGTGGAAGGACCGCCGGGGCGAGCTCGCCGAGGAGGACCGGCTCGCCTGGTGGCGCCCGCTGCTCGGCGCGGCGGTCGCGCCGCTCGGCTTTGTGGGCTTCATCGTCTGGGTCGGCTCCGTGAAGGGCCGCTGGGACGCCTACTTCCGGATCCAGGACGCCTGGCAGTCGCACTTCGACTTCGGGCGCTCCACCTACCACTCGATCCGCACGATGCTCACCGTCGCCGGCCCGGTCTGGATGACCGACGTCGTGGTGACCGGGGTGCTCGCCGGGTCGGTGCTGCTGTTCGCGGTCTGCCTGCTCCAGCGCCAGCCGCCGACCCTGCTCGTCTACAGCGCCATGATGCTGCTGCTGGCGCTCGGGGACGCGGCCTACTTCAACTCGCGGGCACGCTTCCTCGTGCCGGCTTTCGCACTGCTGTTCCCGCTCGCGGCCGCTCTGGCCAGGGTCCGTACCAAGGGGGTGGCCGCCGTCGTGCTCGGATCGGCCGCCCTGTGCTCGGCGGCGTACGGGGGGTACGTCGTGTTCGTCTACACCAACTCGCCGTGACGCGTTGAGCCCAAGATACGAGAGGTCCGCAGGAATGAGTACCAGCTCCACTAGCACCGTGTCGTCCGCCGGGGGGACGACGACTACGGCCGAATCCGTGACCACCCAGAGCGGGTGGCAGCGGGTCCGGGCCCTGGTGGCACGAGGGTTCTGGCTCTGGCCGGCCCTGCTCACCCTGGCACTCGGTCTCTACGGCAGCTCGCGGGCGGGGCTCTGGCGGGACGAACTGGCCACCTGGAGCGCGATCGACCGCAGCACTCCGCAGCTCTTCGACCTGCTCAAGCACGTCGACGCGTCCTCCGGCGCCTACTACGTGTTCGAGCACTACTGGGCGCAGGTCTTCGGCCACTCGCTGCTGATGCTCAGACTGCCGTCCGCCCTGGCCATGACGGGCGCGGCGGTCTTCGTGGCGCTGACCGGCCGCAGGCTGTTCGGCCCGCGCACCGGTCTGGTCTCCGCCCTGATCTTCGCGGTGATCCCGGCGACCTCCCGCTACGCGCAGGAGGCCCGCTCGTACGCCCTCGTGGTGTGCGCCGTCTCGCTGGCGACCTGGCTCCTGCTGCGCGCGCTGGAGCGGCCCGTCCCGCTGCGCTGGCTGCCCTACGCCGGTGCCGTCGCGGTGGCCGGGTACCTGCACATGGTCTCGCTGGTCTTCCTCGCCGGGCACGCGCTGATCGTGGTGCTGCGCCGGCGCGCGCACGGCAGCCTCCGGACGATCGCCGGCTTCGCGCTCGCGGCGGCGGCCGGGCTGCTGCCGCTGCTGCCGCTCGTCCTGATGGCACGGCGGCAGTCCGGCCGGCAGCTGGACTGGCTGACCAAGCCGACCATGCAGTACGTCGTCGACTGGTTCTGGCGCGGACTCTTCGACTCCACCGCAGTGAGCCTGGGCATCCTCGCACTCGCCTTGCTGCCGGTGGCCTGGCCCAAGCGCCGCCGCCCGGCCTTCGAGATCGGCATGCTGGCCGCGCTGCCCATCGGCGTCCTCTGGCTGATCTCGCAGGGCTCCACCGCGTACTTCCTCGACCGCTACCTGCTCTTCACGCTGCCGGCCTGGGCGCTGGCCGCCGGTGCCGGGCTGACGGCGCTGCGCCCCCGGGCGCTCACCGCGCTCGGCCTGGTGGTCCTGGTGATCCTCGGGCTGCCCGACCAGCGGCAGCTGCGCCGGCCGTACTCGCGCGAGATCTGGGACGCGAAGGCCGCCGCCGCGGTCATCGCCCAGGGCTACCGGCCCGGCGACGGGCTCGTCCCCGTCCGGGCCGACATGGCGTACCTCCAGGTGGGCACCGCCATCGACTACTACCTGCCGTCCGGCATCCGGCCGAAGCAGGTGTTCGCCCTCGGCACGGCGGCCGACGCGCAGGACCTCCTCCCGCAGGACTGCACCGACGAGGCCGCCTGCCTCGGCGGTACGGCCCGGCTCTGGGTGGCCACCTTCGGCACACCCGCCGACCCGCTGGCCGGCCTCAACCCGGCCGAGCAGAAGCTCCTCGGGGCCTACACCAAGGTGCGGGTGACGCCCGTGCACGGGATGGTCGTGACCCTGCTGGAGCGGCGCTCCTGACCACCTGCCCGGCGGGTGCGGCCGGGCGGTGCACCGGGAGTCCCGGTGTGCCGCCGGCCGCTGGGCGGTTGTGACCGGACGGCTGCGGAAGTGTCCGCTGCGGCGCGGGAAGGTGAACGCTTCGGGGCGGTGGCGGGGCGGATGTGACCGAGTGGGCGGCCCGGCCGGGTTGTCGGTGGCGGGCCATAGACTCGAAGGGCCATGACTAGCCTCTTTGACGACCTTCCGCTCCCCGGCTTCGAGCTCCCCTCGGCCGGGTCGCAGCAGCAGCCGCCTGCCGACGAGCCGTTCGAGCCGCCCTACGACGAGCCGCCGTACGACGGGCCCGAGGCGTACGAGGAGGCCATCCCCGAGGACCTGTTCCAGACGGACCACGCGGCCGCCGCCGAGCGCGACGCCTGGCACCGCAACGGCGCCGCCCGGACGGTCATCGACCCGGTGCAGCTGCTGGAGGGGATGAACGACCCGCAGCGCGAGGCCGTGGTGCACGCCGGTTCGCCGCTGCTGATCGTGGCCGGCGCCGGCTCCGGCAAGACCCGGGTGCTGACGCACCGGATCGCCTACCTGCTGGGCGCCCGGCACGTGCAGCCGGGCGAGATCCTGGCGATCACCTTCACCAACAAGGCCGCCGGCGAGATGCGCGAGCGGGTCGAGAGCCTGGTGGGCCCCCGGGCGCGGGCGATGTGGGTGTCCACCTTCCACAGCGCGTGCGTGCGGATCCTGCGCCGGGAGAGCAAGCTCCTCGGCTTCACCTCCAGCTTCTCCATCTACGACTCGGCGGACTCGCAGCGCCTGATGGCCCTGGTCTGCCGCGACCTGGACCTGGACCCGAAGCAGTTCCCGCCGAAGTCCTTCACCGCGAAGATCAGCAACCTGAAGAACGAGCTGATCGACGAGGAGACGTACGCGGACCAGGCGGCCAACCCGATGGAGAAGAAGCTCGCCGAGGCGTACTTCCTCTACCAGCGCCGCCTGCGCGAGGCCAACGCGCTGGACTTCGACGACATCATCATGACGACGGTCAACCTGCTGCAGGCCTTCCCCGCCGTGGCCGAGCACTACCGCCGCCGGTTCCGGCACATCCTGGTGGACGAGTACCAGGACACCAACCACGCCCAGTACATGCTGGTCCGCGAGCTGAGCGGCGGCACGTCGACCTCGCCGAAGCGCACGGTGGACGGCGACTTCGTCAACCCGGCGGCCGCGCAGCTGGCCGAGATCCCGCCCGCCGAGCTGTGCGTGGTCGGTGACGCGGACCAGTCGATCTACGCCTTCCGCGGCGCGACGATCCGCAACATCCTCCAGTTCGAGGAGGACTACCCGAACGCCACCACCATCCTGCTGGAGCAGAACTACCGCTCCACCCAGACCATCCTGAGCGCCGCCAACGCCGTCATCGAGCGGAACACCAGCCGCCGCGAGAAGAAGCTCTGGACGGCCGGCGAGGACGGCGAGAAGGTCGTCGGCTACGTCGCGGACGACGAGCACGGCGAGGCCCAGTTCATCGCCGACGAGATCGACCGCCTCACCGACGGCGGACAGGCCCGCCCGGGCGACGTGGCGATCTTCTACCGCACCAACGCACAGTCCCGGGTGTTCGAGGAGGTGTTCATCCGGGTCGGCCTGCCCTACAAGGTGGTCGGCGGGGTGCGCTTCTACGAGCGCAAGGAGGTCCGCGACGTGCTCGCGTACCTGCGGGTGCTCTCCAACCCCGAGGACACCGTGCCGCTGCGCCGGATCCTCAACGTCCCCAAGCGCGGCATCGGCGACCGCGCCGAGGCGATGATCGACGCGCTCTCCGCGCGCGAGCGGATCAGCTTCGCGCAGGCGCTCCAGCGGGTGGACGAGGCGTACGGGATGGCCGCGCGCTCGGCCAACGCGGTGCGCAAGTTCAACGAACTGATGGCCGGGCTGCGGCAGATCGTCGAGTCCGGCGCGGGCCCGGCCGCCGTGCTGGAGGCCGTGCTGGAGGAGACCGGCTACCTGGCCGAACTCCAGGCCTCCACCGACCCGCAGGACGAGACCCGGGTGGAGAACCTCCAGGAGCTCGCGGCCGTCGCCCTGGAGTACGAGAAGGACCCGGGCGAGCGCCCCGACGGCGACGGCGAGGGCACCCCGCCGATCGGCTCGCTCGCGGACTTCCTGGAGCGGGTCGCGCTGGTCGCCGACTCCGACCAGATCCCCGATGACGAGGACGGTTCGGGCGTCATCACGATGATGACCCTGCACACCGCCAAGGGCCTGGAGTTCCCGGTCGTCTTCCTGACCGGCATGGAGGACGGGATCTTCCCGCACATGCGCGCGCTCAACCAGGTCAAGGAGCTGGAGGAGGAGCGCCGCCTCGCGTACGTCGGCCTCACCCGCGCCCGCCAGCGGCTCTACCTGACCCGCTCGGTGCTGCGCAGTGCCTGGGGCCAGCCCTCGTACAACCCCGCTTCGCGCTTCCTGGAGGAGATCCCGGAGCAGCTGGTGGACTGGAAGCGCAAGGGCGCGCAGGTCGCGCCGCCGTCGCGCAGCCCGCTCTCCGGCGGCTCCTCGGACTCGTACGGCTCCTCCCAGATGGGCGCCTCCGCCTCGCCGAAGTCCGGCTGGGGCAAGTCCGCCCGCAAGGTCACCGAACGCGAGGTGGTCTCGCTGGCGGTCGGCGACCGGGTCAACCACGACAGCTTCGGGCTCGGCACGGTGGTCGCGGTCTCCGGCGTCGGTGACAAGGCCCAGGCCAAGGTCGACTTCGGGGCGGCCGGCGCGAAGCAGCTCCTGCTCCGCTACGCGCCGGTGGAGAAGCTCTAGTCCTGCCGGAGTACGAGCGCTACCGGGGGTCCAGCCCGCGCGCGATCAGCCAGGGGAGCGGGTCGACCGGGCCCGCTCCGCCGGGGTGGACCTCGAAGTGCAGGTGAGGGCCGGTGCTGTTGCCGCTGTTGCCGGAGTAGGCGATGACGTCCCCGGCCCGCACCTGGCCCTTGCGGACGCGGTACGAACCGAGGTGGCAGTACCAGGTCCTGGTGCCGTCGGCGGCGGTGACGGCGGCCATGTACCCGTACGCCGGGTTCCACCGGGTGCTGACGGTGCCGTCCGTGACCGCGTGCACGGGCGTGCCCCGGGGGACGGGGAAGTCGACGCCGGTGTGCCGGGCCGCCCAGCGGTTGCCGACCGCGCCGAAGGTGGCACTCAGGCCGTGGGCCTCGACGGGGAGCACGAGCGCGGGGCGGGCGGGCTCGGCCGGCCGGGGCGGAGCCTCCTGCTGTGGCAGCAGGTCCGCCCTGGGCTGGTCGCGGGCCGCACGGGCGGCCGGATCGTCGGGGTCCGGCGGTTCGGCCGGCGGCTCCTGGCGGGTCGTGTGCTGCGGCGTCGACTGGTGGGCGCCGGCCACGGCTGCCGCCGCGAACACGCCGAGGGCGGCGACCGACGGCAGCGCGACCGTGAGGACGGCCGAGCGGAGCGCCGCCCGGCTGTGGTCGCGGCGCTGGGCCCGGGAGTTCGGCCGGTCTCGGGGGTGCGGTTCGGGCCTGGGCATGGTCGTCAAGACTGCTGCCTTCTCGGGACGGGAGAAACCAGCCGAGACTGTAGTGCCTCCGCCCGACCACGGACAAAGCGGGCATATCACCCGATGGTCCTACGGGCGGTGCGGCAGCCACCCCTGCTGGACCGCCCGGACGCCCGCCTCGAAGCGGCTGCGCGCGCCGAGCCGTTCCATCAGCTCCGTCGCCAGCCGGCGCGCCGTACGGTGCGACACCCCGAGCCGCTTCGCGATCGCCTCGTCCGTCAGCCCCTCGGCGAGCAGCCTGATCGCGGTCGCCTCCGGCCCGCGCAGCCCGTGCTCGTCCCGCCCGGCCTCCTCGCCGAGCGGCTGCGCATCGGCCCACACGCTCTCGAAGAGCGCGCACAGTGCGGTGAGCGTCCCGTGTCCGGTGAGGACGACGGCACCGGCCGCCGCGTCGTCACTGCTGACCGGGATCACGGCGGTGGTCCGGTCGGTGACGATCATGCGGGTGGGCAGCGCGGGCACGGTGCGCACCTGGCCGCCCTGTGCGGCCAGCCAGTTGATGTACTCGACGGTGGGCGGGCTGTTGCGGACACTGTCCAGGTAAACAGTTCGCATCCGGACACCGCGCGCCAACAGGTCCTGGTTGAGCGGCTTCGCCGCCGCGATGTCCTCCGTGGTGTGGCCGCCGCCCGGCGCGAAGGTCATGACCTCCGTGTGGATCTCCCGCCCGATGGTCGTGAGCCGGTCGCGGATCCGGTCGAGCCCGACCAGGTGCTCGACGCCCGGGTGCGTGGCCGCGGGCCGCAGGTCGGCGTACTCGGCGATCAGCTGGGCGGCGGCTGCCCGGGAGGCCTCGATCCGCAGCTGCTGAGCTGCGAGTTCGGCCTGCTGACGTGCCATCAGGAGTTCCATGCCGACATCCGGCGACACCGCGCGGAGTTCGCCCTGGCGGTCGTGCGAGGGGCGCAGCAGCGAGAGTTCGCTCAGGGTGTTCAGGGCCTCCCGTACGCCGCCCTCGGGTATCTCCAGTCGGCGGGCAAGGTCGGCCACGCCGTCCTGTGGATGCGCCAGCATGGAGCGGTAGACCGCTTCCGAGACGGAGTCGAGCCCGAGCGTCCCCAGCATTCCTTTGATCCCCCGGTGATGGTTCTGTGGATTGCGCCGAACACGATCCTCGCATAGGCGTCTTTCGCCTTCCAGGAAGTTGTTTGGCCTGTTCGGGCCTGGGCCCAAAGCGTCCATCTTGGTCACCTATGCGGGGGATGACCGCATTGGGATAGTCATCGCCATGTACCTCATCCACGCCCGGTTGAGGCCGCCGATCCCCGGCCGCCCTCTCCCCGGCCGCCTCGCCGCCCTGCTGTGGGCGATGTCCGTGCCGGAGGACAGGATCGAGCACATCGCCGTCCACCCGAAGGCGGTGCCCTACCCCACGCTCGGCCTCTACCTCCAGGCGGACCGCCTGGGGGAGGCCGAGGAGCGGGCGGCACAACTCTGCGGGCGATGGGTCACCGGCATCTCCCTGCTGCAGGGCTGGCAGCCGGTGGACGCCCAGGCCCCGCTCGTCGTGCCGTTCTACGAGCAGCTGCTGTCCTCTTCCGGCCTCGGTGGACTGAACGGTCCAGGGCCGTTTCCGTCCACTTGATCTCTCTGTTCCCAGGCCTGGCCTGCGACGAAACTGGTACTCGCCGGCAAGGGGAAACACCCGGCGGGCACCACCGGACGAAGCGTCACCGCGGGACGCGAGACCGGCACCTCCCTTCGTCAGACCTCCCAGAACAGGACCGTCACCATGATCCGCACCCGTCTCGCCCAGGCCGCCGCGGTCACCGCTCTCGCCCTCGGTGCCGCCCTGCCGGCCCCCGCCGTGATTGCGGCCGCCTCGGCCCCCACCGCCTCGCCGGCCCCCGTGGCCGTCACCGCGGCCGCCGTCGCCCCGCACGACCTGATCTGGGGCAGCTGACCGGTCGCCGTCCGGTGGCGGCCTCAGCCGGCCCGGCAGATCAGGGAGCCGGGGAGTTCCCGGGCCTCCAGGGCCCGGCGGACGGCTTCGAGAGCGTGCGGGTGGACCGGCAGGCCGATGTGCCCCGCGCCCGGTACGAGCAGGTTCTCGGCCGTCAGATCCGGGTGGTGCAGCCAGGCGTGGCGGCCCGGCAGCACGAGTTCGTCCAGCTCGCCGCGGATGGCGGTGAAACGCGTACGGCAGTGCGGCGCGGGCAGTCGGAGTTCGGCCAGCAGGTCGCTCCCGGGGCGCAGCTGGCGGGTGACGGGGAAGGGATTGGGCAGCAGGGCGGCCGTGGTCCCCAGGTGCGGGGTGGCCAGGGTGACCACCAGGTCCACCAGCCGGTCGCCGCCCAGTCGTTGGACGTAGTACCGGGCGATCAGCCCGCCCAGGCTGTGCCCGACCAGCGCGACCGGGCCGTCGGAGTGCGCGCGGCGGGCCCGTTCGACGTGCCGGCCGAGCAGGACGGCGGCGGCCCGGACGTCGGCGGTCAGCGGGGAGTGGTTGAGGGCGTGCAGATGCGTCCAGCCGTGCCGGTGCAGCTCGCGGCGGAGCGGGGTGAACACGGCCCGGTTGTCGATCAGCCCGTGCAGCAGCAGGACCGGCCCGGGGTGGGCGGGCGCCTCGACGGGGTACGGCGGGCACGGCCGGCGGTGGCGCTCGGGCGGGATGCCGGTCGGGTAGCGGATCAGGTGGTGGGCGAGGGCGGCGGCCTCGGCGCCCGCGCCCCGGACCGCGTCGGAGGTCCGCTGGAACGGGATGGTCATCGGCGACTCTCCCCGGCAGGGTGGCGCGGGGGCCCCGGCGCCGGACGGCGCCCGGGTACGGGAGGGGGATTGTGCTGTGATTTTCCCCTCCTCTTGACGGGTGAAACGACCAACCGGCCGGTGTGGCGCTAATCTCCCCTCAGGGTTGGTTATCGGTCGTTAACCAGGTGGGTCGACCAGGTCGGCCGACGTGGTGGACAACGTGGTCCAGGAGGCAGTGATGGGTGTGTCAGGCCCGATCCGGGTAGTGGTCGCCAAGCCGGGGCTGGACGGTCACGACCGCGGCGCCAAGGTGATCGCGCGAGCGCTGCGCGACGCCGGCATGGAGGTCATCTACACCGGCCTGCACCAGACACCGGAGCAGATCGTCGACACCGCGATCCAGGAGGACGCCGACGGCATCGGCCTGTCGGTTCTCTCCGGAGCCCACATGACCCTCTGCGCCCGGGTGATCGAGCTCCTGGGCGAGCGGGACGCGGCGGACATCAAGGTCTTCTGCGGCGGCATCATCCCGGAGGAGGACATCGTCGAGCTCAAGCGCCTGGGCGTCGCCGACATCTTCACCCCGGGCACCACGACCCGCGACGTCGTCGCCTGGGTCCAGGCGAACCTCCGCCCGACCGCCTGACGCACGGCACGGGCCGGCGTCGCCCCAGGGGCGCGTGGGGGTACCTCCCGGCCGAAGGCTGGGGGAGAACTGCGCGAAACCGGAAGCAACGTCGCCGCACGTTCGGCCGCGCGCAGCCCCCTCGCGCCCTTCAGGGCTGCTGGAGCGCCAGCTCAGCGAGCATCGCGCCGCGGAACCGCAGTGTCCCGGCGAGGCGGGTGAAGGTCTCCGCCCAGGCGCTGTCGGGAGTGGTGGCGGCGGCCAGGGCCTCCACCGCCGGGGCGGTGTCGGGGGCCAGGGCCCGTTCCGTCATGCCGAGGACCCCGCTGTGGCTCCACGGGTACGCGCCGGAGCGGGCGGCCCGGTCGAGGGCCGACACCACGGCGGTGCTCAGCGGTGGTGTCCAGGGCGTGGCGCAGGCGCCGAGCGACTGGAAGGCCTCGCCGAGCCCGTGCGCCTCGATGTAGGAGGCCGTCCAGGCGGCCCGCTCGGCCGGCGGCAGGACGGAGAGCAGCTTGGCGGGCGCGCCCGCCGTCCGGTCCGGCCGGCCGGGGCGCGGGGCCGGGCCGAGCAGTGCGCGGGCCCAGTCGGCGTCCTGCTGCCGGACGGCGGCCCGGGCCCAGCCCTCGCGCAGGTCGTCGCCCCAGCCCGCCCCGCCGTTCGGTTCGGCGGGATCGCCGTCGCCGACCGGCAGCCGTAGCAGCCGCTCGGGGGTGAGCCCGGTGTCGGCCGTCCACAGCGCCAGGGGCGCGGCGGCGATGATCTCGCCGAACCACCAGGCCCGCTCGCCCCGGCCGGTGGGTGACTTGGGGGGTATGCCGTCGCGCTGCATCGCCGCGTCGCACGCGGCGGGCGGGGTGACCACCAGCCGGGCCCCGTCGAAGCGGACGGCGGCGCGGGCGCGCTCCGCCATCCGGGTGGCCAGCGCCGACCCCGGGAGGGTGGAGAGCAACTCGGCGGCCGTCGCCCGCACGTTCTTGCTGCGGTCGGTGAGCGCCGCCTCCAGGAACGGTTCGTCGGCAGCCGACAGGCCCTCCTGGAGGCTGTCCAGGAAGAGCAGCCGGTCCTCGGCGCGCTCCGTCGTCCAGGTGGAGCGCAGCAGGGCCAGGCCCGCGGCGGGGTCGGTGTAACGGAGCCGGGTGAGGTGGGTGACCCGCTCGGCGAACAGCCCCTCGTGCCAGAGCCGGTCGCCCGGTTCGGCGGCGGCGCTCTCCGCGACCGTCCGGCCGACGAACCGCCAGTCCGGGTTCAGGGCGGCCAGCCAGTGGCCCAGCGGGCCGGCCAGTGACACCACGTCGCCGCGCAGCTCGCTACGGGCCCGGGCGGCGTCCAGCAGCGGGGGGACGAGCGGCGCGGGCAGCCGGTAGCCGCGCAGACGGGCGGTGGCGAGCCACTGCGGCAGCAGCTCGCCGAGGTTGGCCGTCGGCCCTGCCGCGCCGCGCCCGCCGACCAGCACGCCGAGCCGCCGGGCGGCGGCCTCGGGCAGCTCCGGCCGGGGGTCGGGCCCGGCGGGGGCGGGGAGCTCGACCGCCTCGCCGGCCGGGGCCCCGGCGCGCCGCCGGACGGTCTCCAGCGCGGCCAGCTCCAGCAGGGCGGTGGCGGGGTCGGTGCGGTCGACGGCCCCGGCGGCGTCGACCAGCGCGGGGCTGCCGCCCGGGGGCGGCAGCGGGCGCCGGTCGGTGCCGAGCAGGGCAGCCGTCCGCAGTTCCTCCCAGGTGTCGGTGATCGGCATGGGCGGGCCTCCTTCGGTGCGGTGGGTGTTCACTGGGCGATGCCGGTCGGGCGGCCGTCCCGGCCCCAGGCGGTGACGGGGGCGAAGCCCGCGTACCCGTACTCGCCGAAGAGCGTCACCGGGTGGCCCGCCGAGACGGCGGCCAGCCGCCACAGGGCGGCCTCCGGGACGCTGCCGCGCCGGACGGGGAGGCTGTGCCGGCCGTCCGTCAGCTGCCAGCCGTCGGGGCCGAGCACCGGCACCACGCCGGTCAGCACCGTCGGCCAGGACTCCAGCCAGGGGTCGTCCGCGACGGCCGCGCCGTACCCGGCGACCGCCTCCTCGGGGGTGAGCCCGGCGGGCTGCCCGGCCGGGCCCGGCTCGGGTGCGCCGTACCGGGTGCCGAGGGCGGCCCGGAGCGGGCGGGCGCCGGGGTGGAAGGCGAGTTCGGCCTCCAGCAGCCGGCCGGTGGGCAGGGCCAGGTCCGGTGCCTGTCCCGTCCGGCCGAAGGCGAGCAGCAGGGCCGGGCGGCCGGTCTTGGCGCCGCGCAGCCAGATCCGCCGGGTGGTCAGCTGGTGCTCCTCGGTGGCCCCTTCGGGTGCCACGGTGCGGCTGCCCAGCACCAGCCAGCGGTCCCGCACGGTCGGGCCGGCCAGCAGTTCGGCGGTGTCCGTGGTGAAGCCGACCCTGGTCCGGACGGTCGCCGCGAGCGGCTCGGGCAGTTCGCCGATCCGGCCGTAGGCGCCGGCCAGCAGGTGGAGCAGGGCGTATTCGGCCAGCCGGTCGTCCGCCGGGACGCTGTCCAGCTCCCGTACCCGCGAAGCCAGCCCGGGTGCCTGGGCGTCGACCATCCGGGCCGCCACCTCCTCCCAGCCGCCCGCGGCCGGGGCCTGGTCGGCCAGGCCGTGCCGTACCCGGTCGGCCAGCCGGAGCCGCAGCTCCTGCGCGCCCGCGGCGACCCGGGCCGAGCGCTTCTCCGCCCGGCGCCGTGCGGCGGCCGGGTCGGCGACGACCCCCTCGGCCCGGGCCGCCCGGCGCTGCTCGTCCTGCCGGCGGGCCTTGAGCCAGTCGGCGACCCAGCCGGGCGGCTCGGCGCCGTCGGCGACCGCCTGCGGGCCGCCGCTCCACAGCAGGAGCAGGCCCAGCGCGTGCTTGCAGGGGAACTTCCGGCTGGGGCAGCTGCACTTGTACGCGGGCGTCGCCAACTCGACGACCGTCCGGTACGGCGTGCTCCCGCTGCCCTTGCACAGCCCCCACAGCGCGCCCTGCCCGCAGCCCGCCTCCGACCAGGGCGCGGGCCCGGACAGCTTGCCGGCCGCCTTGTACGACGCCTGGTCGGGTGCGAGGGACAGGATGTGTTCGGTGCTCCAGCGATCCTCCATGCCGACGACGCTAGGCGGGGCCACTGACATCGACCGCCCCGCGAACGGCAGCCGTCTGACGCCGGGTCACCGGGGCCGGCGGCGTTGTCAGTGGGGTGGTGCAGGGTGGTTCCCGCAGGCCGGAACGGCAGTACGAACCGGGCCTGTCGCCATTGGTAGGACGTCCGAGCCGATGCTCCCCCTTGATCCCCAGCCGCCCGCAGCCCTGCCACAGGCATGCCCGGCGGCCGACCTGAAGGAGCCCCTGATGACCACTCGAACGAGTGAAATCCCCGCCAAGGCGGAGGTCCTCCGCGAGCACGCCGAGAACGCCTTCGCGGCCGAGCTGGCGGCGCTCGCCGCGCAGGACGACCGGCCGCGCCCCGAGCGCTGGCGGCTCTCGCCGTGGGCGGTGGCGACCTACCTGCTGGGCGGCGAACTGCCCGACGGCACGGTGGTCACGCCCAAGTACATCGGCCCGCGCCGGATCGTCGAGGTCGCCGTCAGCACGCTGGCCACCGACCGCGCGCTGCTGCTGCTCGGGGTGCCCGGCACCGCGAAGACCTGGGTGTCCGAGCACCTCGCCGCCGCCGTCAGCGGTGACTCCACGCTGCTCGTCCAGGGCACCGCCGGTACGCCGGAGGAGGCCGTCCGGTACGGGTGGAACTACGCCCAGCTGCTCGCCCACGGCCCCAGCCGGGCGGCCCTGGTGCCCTCGCCGGTGATGCGGGCGATGGCCGACGGCAAGATCGCCCGGGTCGAGGAGCTGACCCGGATCCCGGCCGACGTCCAGGACGGCCTGATCACCGTCCTCTCCGAGAAGACCCTGCCGATCCCCGAGCTGGGCGACGAGACGCAGGCCGTGCGCGGCTTCAACCTGATAGCCACCGCCAACGACCGCGACCGGGGCGTCAACGAGCTCTCCAGCGCGCTGCGCCGCCGGTTCAACACCGTCGTCCTGCCGCTGCCCGGCTCGCTGGACGAGGAGGTCGACATCGTCACCCGCCGGGTCAACCAGCTCGGCCGCTCGCTCGACCTGCCCGAACTGCCGGGCGGCGCCGAGGAGATCCGCCGGGTCGTGACGGTCTTCCGAGAGCTGCGCGACGGCCTCACCACCGACGGCCGCACCAAGGTCAAGACGCCCAGCGGCACGCTGTCGACGGCCGAGGCCATCTCGGTGATCACCAACGGCCTGGCGCTGGCCACCCACTTCGGCGACGGCATGCTGCGCGCGGCGGACGTCACCACCGGCATCGCCGGAGCCGTCCTGCGGGACCCGGTCGCCGACCAGGTGGTCTGGCGCGAGTACGTCGAGGGCGTGGTCCGCGAGCGGGACGGCTGGAAGGACTTCTACCGCGCCGCCCGCGAGAACTCCCGCTGATACCAGGACAGTCGAGAGGGGAGAACGCCATGAGCGCAGACACCGCCGCAGACACGGCGGCCGGCACCGGCACCGGCACCGCCGAGGGTACGGGCGCGGGCCCGAGCACCGGGCCGACCCTGCTGGGCGTCCGGCACCACGGGCCCGGCTCGGCCCGCGCGGTGGCCGCCGCGCTGGCGCGGCTGCGGCCGGACGTGGTGCTGATCGAGGGCCCGCCGGAGGCCGACGGCATCGTCGCGCTGGCCGGGGAGAAGGACATGGTCCCGCCCGTCGCGCTGCTCGCGCACGCCGTGGACGACCCGGCGAAGGCCGCGTTCTGGCCGTTCGCCGCCTTCTCGCCGGAGTGGGTGGCGATCCGGTACGCGGTCGAGCGGGACATCCCCGTACGGTTCGTCGACCTGCCGGCGGCCCAGAGCCTGGCCCTGGCCGAGGCCCCCGACGAGGACGGCGCCGAGGCCTCCGACGGGGACGGCGGGCCGCGCCCGCCGTCCGACCCGATCGGCGCGCTCGCCGCGGCGGCCGGGCACGACGACGCCGAGCGCTGGTGGGAGGACGTGGTCGAGCACCGCGCCCCGGGCGCGGACGCCCTCGCGCCGTTCGCGGCCGTCGCCGAGGCGATGGCCGCGCTGCGCGAGCAGGGCGGCAACAGCCACCGGGACGAGCTGCGCGAGGCGTACATGCGCCAGCAGATCCGGGCCGCCCGCCGGGCCGGGTACGGCCGGATCGCCGTGGTCTGCGGCGCCTGGCACGTCCCGGCGCTGGCGGCCATGCCGACGGTCGCGCACGACCGCGCGCTGCTCGCCGGGCTGCCCAAGAAGGTGAAGACGGAGATCACCTGGGTGCCCTGGACGCACCGCCGGCTCTCCCAGCACACGGGGTACGGCGCCGGCATCGACTCGCCCGGCTGGTACCACCACCTCTTCACCAGCACCGACGAGGAGCCGCTGGCCCGCTGGCTGACCCGGGCGGCCGAGTTGCTCCGCGCCGAGGACCACCCGGTCTCCTCCGCGCACGTCATCGAGGCCGTCCGGCTGGCCGGCACTCTCGCGGCCGTCCGGGGGCGTCCGCTCGCCGGGCTGACCGAGACGCTGGACGCCGTCCGGTCCGTCCTGTGCGACGGCTCCGACCTCACCCTCGCCCTGGTGCACGACCGGCTGGTGGTCGGCGACGCCCTCGGCGAGGTCCCCGAGTCGGCGCCGGTCGTGCCGCTGCAACGCGACCTCGCCCGGCTCCAGCGCAGCCTGCGGCTCAGACCGGAGGCGCACGAGCGCGAGCTCGAACTCGACCTCCGCAAGGAGCTGGACACCGCCCGCTCCCTGCTGCTGCACCGGCTCAGGCTGCTCGGCATCGCCTGGGGCACCCCGAGCCGGTCCGCCGTCAACTCCACCGGCACCTTCCGGGAGAGCTGGCGCCTGCGCTGGGACCCGGAGTTCGCCGTCCGGATCGTCGAGGCCGCCCAGTGGGGCACCACGGTCGAGGACGCGGCCACCGGCAAGGCCGTCGAGACCGCCCTGACCACCCGTGAACTGCCGGAGCTGACCGGGCTCGCCGAGCGCTGCCTGCTCGCCGGGCTGCCCGGCGCGCTGCCGCCGGTGATGCGGGTGCTGGCCGACCGCGCGGCCCTGGACACTGACGTCGCCCAGCTGGCCGGTGCGCTGCCCGCCCTGGTCCGCGCACTGCGCTACGGCGACGTCCGCGGCACCGACGCCGGGGCGCTGGACGGCGTGGCGCGCGGGCTGGCCGAGCGGATCTGCGTCGGCCTGCCGCCGGCCTGCACCGGGCTGGACGCCGACGGCGCCACCGCCATGCGCGCGCACCTGGACGCCGTGCACGCCGCGGTCGCCCTGCTGGAGCACGGCCCCGGGACCCTGGAGAGCCCGGAGAGCCCGGAGAGCCCGGAGCCGCTCGCCGACCGCTGGGCGGGCACCCTGCGCGCACTGGCCCGCCGCGAGCCCTCGGCGGGCCCGGCCACCGGAGTCCCCGGCCTGCTGCGCGGCCGGGCCGTCCGGCTGCTGCTGGACGACGGCCGGCTCGACTCCGGGGAGGCCGGCCGCCGGATGGGCCTGGTGCTCTCGACGGCCAACGCCCCGGCGGACGCGGCCGGCTGGGTGGAGGGCTTCCTCTCCGGTGGCGGCGCCCTGCTGCTGCACGACCCCCGCCTGCTCGGGCTGCTGGACGAGTGGCTCACCGGCGTGTCCGGTGACGCCTTCACCGATGTGCTGCCCCTGCTGCGCCGGACGTTCTCCGAGCTGGAGGCGGGCGTCCGGCGGACGGTCGGCGAGCGCGTCGCGGGCGGCCCGCTCGGCGTGGTCACCGCCCCTGTCACCGCGACCGCGCTCGACCCGGTCCGGGCGGACGCCGTGCTGCCCGTGCTCACCCTGCTGCTCGGCCTGCCGGCCCCGACGACCGGCCGCATCCCCCGCCAGCCCGACCGAAGGAGTGCCCCGTGACCGCCCCCCGGCTCCAGGCCGCATCCGGCACCAGCACCGCACCCGGTACCCACCCCGCATCCGGCACCGACCCCGCCGCCGAGCGGCTGCGCCGTTGGCGGCTGGTGCTCGGCGGTGAGGCGGACGGCACCGGCTGCCGGCTCACCGGCCGGGACGCTGCGATGGACGGCGCGCTCGCCGCCCTCTACCGGGGCGCCGGCGGGGATGCGGGGGGCCGGCCGCAGTCCCGCAGTGCGGGCCTCGGCGGTTCGGCGCCGCAGGTGGCCCGCTGGCTGGGCGACATCCGGGAGTACTTCCCGACCACCGTCGTCCAGCTGATGCAGCAGGACGCCATCTCCCGGCTCGGGCTGGACCGGCTGCTGCTGGAGCCGGAGATGCTGGAGGCCGTCGAGCCGGACGTCCACCTGGTCGGCACGCTGCTCTCGCTCAAGCACGCGCTGCCCGAGACCACCCGGGAGACCGCCCGCGCGGTGGTCGGCAAGGTGGTGGCCGAGCTGGAGCGCCGCCTCGCCGACCGCACCCGGGCCACCGTCGGCGGCGCGCTCGACCGCAGCGCCAAGGTCGACAGGCCGCGCCACCGCGACATCGACTGGGACCGCACCATCCGGGCCAACCTCAGGAACTACCTGCCTGAGCACGGCACGGTCGTCCCCGAGCGCCTGATCGGCTACGCCCGGGCGCAGAGCGCGGTGAAGAAGGACGTCATCCTCTGCATCGACCAGTCCGGCTCGATGGCCCCCTCCGTCGTCCATTCGGCGGTGTTCGGGGCGGTGCTCGCCTCGATGAAGACCCTGGACACCCGGCTGGTGGTCTTCGACACCTCGGTGGTCGACCTCACCGAGCAGCTGAGCGACCCGGTCGACGTGCTGTTCGCGACCCGGCTCGGCGGCGGCACGGACATCAACCGGGCCCTGGCGTACTGCCAGTCGAGAATCACCCGGCCGGCCGAGACCGTCGTGGTGCTGATCAGCGACCTCTACGAGGGCGGCATCAGGGACGAGATGCTCAAGCGGGTGGCGGCGATGAAGGCGGCCGGCGTGCAGTTCATCGCCCTGCTCGCGCTCTCCGACGAGGGCGCCCCGGCCTACGACCACGCCCACGCGGCGGCCCTCGCGGCGCTCGGCGCGCCCGCCTTCGCCTGCACGCCGGACGCCTTCCCCGACATCATGGCCGCCGCCATCGAGAAGCGGCCGCTCCCGGTGCCGGACGGGCGGTGACTCCGGGCAGGCGGCGACTGCGGGCGGGTGGCGACTCACCCGTACGCGCGAATCACCCGGCCCGGCCCCGTCAGGACCCGGTGACCCGGGCGGCCGGGCGTACGACCCACTCGGGTGCGCCCGTTGTGACGGTTCTCACCAAAGCGGACCGGGCTCCGGGCGAAACACGCCCGCCCGGCGGGGATAACCTGCCAGACGGACGTGACGCGCGTGTTGATTGACGTGTGCGCCCGTGGCTGTGTGGGCCGCAAGGCCACAAACTCTGCGTACCCGCACCGCCTCGACGACCCGCAGCGAAGATCCTGCCGTGGCACGCTCGTAGAGACACAATCCGCGACCACGAACAAGGACGAACACACGTGGACCTGTTCGAGTACCAGGCGAGGGACATCTTCGCCAAGCACGGTGTGCCCGTGCTTGACGGTGATGTCATCGAGACCCCCGAAGCCGCTCGCGCCATCGCCGAGCGTTTCGGCGGACGCGCCGTCGTCAAGGCTCAGGTGAAGGTCGGTGGCCGTGGCAAGGCCGGCGGCGTCAAGCTCGCCGCCGACCCGGCCGACGCGGTTGCCAAGGCCGAGGCGATCCTCGGTATGGACATCAAGGGCCACACCGTTCACAAGGTGATGCTGGCCCAGACCGCGGACATCAAGGACGAGTACTACGTCTCGTTCCTGCTGGACCGCACCAACCGCACCTTCCTGGCGATGGCCAGCGTCGAGGGCGGCGTGGAGATCGAGGTCGTCGCCGAGGAGAACCCCGACGCGCTCGCCAAGATCCCGGTCGACGCCAACGAGGGCTGCACCCCGGAGAAGGCCCGTGAGATCGTCGCGGCCGCGAAGTTCCCGGCCGAGGTCGCCGACCAGGTGGCCGACGTCCTCGTCGGCCTGTGGAAGGTCTTCATCGAGGAGGACGCGCTCCTCGTCGAGGTCAACCCGCTGATCAAGTCCGGCGACGGCAAGATCATCGCGCTCGACGGCAAGGTCTCCCTGGACGAGAACGCCGAGTTCCGTCAGCCCCACCACGAGGAGCTGGTCGACCACGCGGCGGCCAACCCCCTCGAGGCGGCGGCGAAGGCCAAGGGCCTGAACTACGTCAAGCTCGACGGCGAGGTCGGCATCATCGGCAACGGCGCGGGTCTCGTCATGAGCACCCTCGACGTGGTCGCGTACGCCGGTGAGGCGCACGGCAACGTGAAGCCCGCCAACTTCCTCGACATCGGCGGCGGCGCGTCCGCCGAGGTGATGGCGAACGGCCTGGAGATCATCCTGGGCGACCCCGACGTCAAGTCGGTCTTCGTCAACGTCTTCGGCGGCATCACCGCGTGCGACGCGGTCGCCAACGGCATCGTGCAGGCGCTCGCGCTGCTCGAGGAGAAGGGCGAGGCCGTCACCAAGCCCCTCGTCGTCCGCCTCGACGGCAACAACGCCGAGCTGGGTCGCAAGATCCTGACCGACGCCAACCACCCGCTCGTCGAGCAGGTGGACACCATGGACGGCGCCGCTGAGCGTGCCGCCGAGCTGGCCGCGGCCAAGTAAGGAAGGGGACTAACACCATGGCTATCTTCCTTACCAAGGACAGCAAGGTCATCGTCCAGGGCATGACCGGCTCCGAGGGCATGAAGCACACCCGTCGGATGCTCGCCTCGGGCACCCAGATCGTCGGTGGCGTCAACCCGCGCAAGGCCGGCACCACGGTCGACGTCGACGGTACCGAGGTTCCCGTCTTCGGCTCCGTCGCCGAGGCCATGAAGGAGACCGGTGCCGATGTCACCGTCATCTTCGTGCCGCCGAAGTTCACCAAGGACGCCGTCGTCGAGGCGATCGACGCGGAGATCGGCCTCGCGGTCGTCATCACCGAGGGTGTCCCGGTCCACGACTCGGCCGCCTTCTGGGCGTACGCCGGTGCCAAGGGCAGCAAGACCCGGATCATCGGCCCGAACTGCCCCGGCCTGATCTCCCCCGGACAGTCCAACGCGGGCATCATCCCGGCGGACATCACCACCGCGGGCCCGATCGGTCTGGTGTCGAAGTCCGGCACGCTGACCTACCAGCTCATGTACGAGCTGCGTGACCTCGGCTTCTCCTCGGCCGTGGGCATCGGCGGCGACCCGGTCATCGGCACCACGCACATCGACGCCCTCGCGGCGTTCGAGGCGGACCCGGAGACCAAGATCATCGTCATGATCGGCGAGATCGGCGGCGACGCCGAGGAGCGTGCGGCGGCCTACATCGCCGAGCACGTCACCAAGCCGGTCGTCGGCTACGTCGCGGGCTTCACCGCCCCCGAGGGCAAGACCATGGGCCACGCCGGCGCCATCGTCTCCGGCTCCTCGGGCACCGCGCAGGCGAAGAAGGAGGCCCTTGAGGCCGCCGGTGTCAAGGTCGGCAAGACGCCGTCCGAGACCGCCCGCCTCGCCCGCGTGCTCTTCGAGGCTCTCTGAGCCTCGTAGTTCGTCGGTCAGCAGCGCCGCTTCCCTTCCGGGAGGCGGCGCTGCTGCGTTCCCGTCCGCACTTGCTCAGCCACGCGCCCCTGGCTCCGCTTACGGGTTGCACCAAAGGCTGCGCAGGCCCGGAGAGCCGCCCGGCGCAGCCGGCCCCGCGCTGCCGGTGCCGACCGCCGAGCACAGGGGCAGTGCCGGGCTCGGCGGACGGAAGTACCCTGCGGGTCCGTTGCCCGCGAGGGTGCCCACCACGGCCGCGCCCATCGCCAGTGTCAGCAGGCCCGCGGCCCCGGTGACCAGCCCGGGGCGGAGCCGTCCGGTCACCCGTACCAGCCCGGGCCGGGGGTCCCGGGGTGCGGGGCAGGCCGCCACCGCGGCGCGGTGCAGCAGCGCGCTGAGGCCTTCGCCGAAGCCGGGTGCCTGTGGGTCGGGGCCGACCAGGTCGGGTACCGAGCGGGCCAGAGCCGCCCGGGCCGCCCGTACCCGGCCTTCGGCCGCCGCCGTGCTCGACTCCACCTCCACCGCCACCTCGGCGGCCGACAGCCCGAGCCCGTCGTGCAGTACCAGCGCGCGCCGCTGCGGGCGGGGCAGCCGCCGGAGCGCCTTGAGCAGCGCCCGGTCGCGCCGCCGGTCCGTCGGGCCGGTGCCGATCCGTGGGCGCGGCAGCTGCAGGCGGTGGGCGCGCCGTGGACCGCCCGGGCGCCACGGGGACAGCGCCGCCTCGAACGCGTATGCCCGGACCCACGCCTCGGGGTCGGCCAGCGCGGACACCTCACGCCTGCGCCGGGAGGCGGCGGCGAGCGCCCGGCGCACGCAGCGCGTGGCGCGCCGCCGCCCGCCGGTGAGCAGGTAGGTCTGCTGGACGAGCCGGGTGTGGGCGGTCGCGCAGAGCTCCCGGAACACATCGGCCGGAGCCGGAGCCGGAGCCGGAGCCGCTGAAGCAGCCGGAGCAGCCGGAGCCGCCTGAGCGGCAGGAGCCGTAGGGGGAGTGAGCGGGGGAGCGAGCGCCGTCGACGGGAGCAGGTCCGTGGCGGCGACGGCCTGCGCGCGGGTCCGTACGCCGAGCTTGCGCATCGCCCGGTGCAACTGGGTGCGGGCCGTGCCGGGGGTGGTGCCGAGTGCCCGGGCGATCGCGTCGATGTCCTCACCCGCCGCGAAGCGGGCCAGCAGCCGGGCCTCACGGGGGGTCAGCAGCCTGAGCAGCCCGAGCAGCCGGCGGTCGGCGGGCTGCGGGGGCGCCGTCGTGGCGGGGCTCACCGGGCGGACCGCTCGCTGCACTGGGACGGCAATTGGCACATAAACGAATAATCCGGGACACGGCGAAAATTCGCCCCTTCACGGGGCACAACGGGTGATCTTGGGATCATGAGGCCCATGACGCAGCTGATGGGCCGTCCAGTGTTGGGCCTGCCGGGCGAGCTGGGCACCCGCTCGGTCCTCGCCGACGTGCTGACCGGCGTCCGGGCGGCGCTGCTCACCCTGGCCGTGATCGCCGTCCCGGTGCTCGGGCTCTGGGTGCTCACCCCGTACGGCGACGACACCGCCGCCGGGGCCGGGCGGCTGGCCTGCGCGCTCTGGCTGCTCGGCCACGGCGCGCCGCTCACCCGGGGTGGGCCGGCCGTCCCGGTGACGGTGACCCCGCTGCTGTCGACGGTCTTCACCGCCGTCCTGCTGGTCCGCACCGGCGCCCGCCTCGGACGGCGTGACCGGAACCCCTGGCGTGCCGCGCTGGGCGTGGGGGCCGGCTATCTGGCGGTCGCGGCGGTGGCGGTCGCCGAGTGCGGCGCGTCCGGCGCGCTGCGGGCCCGGCCGCTGCTCGACCTGCCGGCGGTCGCCGCGCTGGTGGGGCTCTCGCTCGCCGCGGGCCTGCGGTCGGCCGCCGGTGCGTGGCGTCCGGCGCTGCCCGGGTGGGCCGCGCGGGTGCCGGACTGGGCCGTGCCGGTGGACGGCGGCCCGGCCGTCCGGCGGGCCGCCGCCGCGGGCGGGTTCGGCCTGGTGGCGGCGGGCGGGCTGGTGCTGACGGCCACGCTGCTGTTCGGCGGGGGAGCCGCCGGGCGGTCCGTCCAGGGGCTCGGCCCGGACGTGGCGGGCTTCGCCGGACTGCTGCTCGCCTGCACGCTGCTGCTGCCGAACGCGGTGCTCTGGGCGGCGGCGTACGCGCTCGGTACGGGCTTCGCGGTGGGCACCGGCACGGTTGTCGCGCCGACCGGGGTGCGGCTCGGGGCGGTGCCGGACTTCCCGCTGCTCGCGTTGCTCCCGGAGTCCGGCGGGCCCGGCGGCCCCGGCTGGCGGCTGCTGGCCTGCGGACTGCCGCTGCTCGCGGGCCTGGTGCCCGCCGTGCTGCTCGGCCGCGCGGCGGCGGGCGGACGCGGCGCGGAGGCCGCCCCGCCGTGGCACCCGGCGGCCACCGCGCTCGCCGCGCTCGGCGGTTCGGCGCTGGCGGGCGCGGGTGCGGCGCTCTGCGCCTGGCTGGCCGGTGGCGCGCTGGCCGCCGGCCGGATGTCCGACCTCGGGCCGGCCCCCTGGCCGGCCGGGCTCGCCGCCACCGGCTGGCTGGCGGTGACGGCCGTGCCCGGGGCGCTGCTGGTCCGTTGGTGGCTCACCCGTGGCGCCGCGCCGTCCTGGTGGCAGCGGATCACCGCCTGCACCGTCCGCCGCGCCGCCGCGACCCGTATCGCCCTGCACCGCGTACTGGCCTGGGCCGCCGGCCTCCGCTCCCCGTTCGCGTGGTGGCGCGGCCGCCCCTGACGGGCCGGCGGGTGCGTGAGCCTGCTCCTACTGGCCCGCGCTGGTGTAGACGTCGACCAGGAACTTCGGGCCGAGGTCGCTGCAGCCCTGCTGGGCCTCCGCCGTGGGGGCGTCGTTCACGCAGTTCACGTAGTCGCTGTAGTAGATGTTGATCCCGAGGAAGCCCAGGACGAAGAGCACCGCGACGCCGCCCGTGACCAGCCCGCCGATGGCGGCCGGCGTCTGCGGGCGGACGGGCGGCACGGGCGGCACGGGGGTGGCGCCCTCGGCCTTCCCGCCGGTCTTCCGGGGGGCCCGCAGCGCGCTGATCCCCCAGTGGACGGCGAGCGCCCCGAACAGCAGCGCGACGTACGCGACACCGGTGACCACGCAGAACAGGGCGGCCATGCCCGCGCTCAGCGCGTACCGGGCGCGGCGCTGGACGGGGTCGTTCGGGTCGAACTTCGGCTGCGGTGCCGGCGGCCCAGGGGACCAGCCGCTCTGCTGCCCGGGGCTCCACGGGTGCGGCGGCGGCACCTGCGGGTGCTCACCGCCGGACGGGTCCTCGGGGCCGCCGGCCGGGGGCTGCGGCGGGGTCCGGGGCTGCCAGGGCTGGTCGGGGGCATCCGCGGGCGGCGGTGCGAAGGGGTTGCGCTCGCCGGTGTTGTCGCCGCTGCTCATCGGGTCTGCCGTTCCTTCTGGTCGACGCGGGTCGGTACGGCTCGCGCCGCCTCGCCGGGCACGCCCTCCGGCGTCCCGCGTCCCCCATGATCCCGCAGGTCCGCTCCGGGCCGTGCGCCGCCCTGCCGTCCCGGGGGTGACCGGTGCGCAGCGGCGGCGCCCGCCGACCCCGGACGATCGGCCCCGGGTGAACGGCCGAGGAACGGCCGGGGGAGATCCGCATCTCAACTACGCGCGTAGCGCCCCGAGACGGGTACGGGACGCCTCCGACCAGCCGTTATCGTGGACACGGTCAGCAGCTCACCACGGTTCCCGGGGCCCGCCGTGCGGCGGATCCCCGCGCGTCCCGTCCGCCAGACCTGCCGCCGCCCGCACTGGCCCCACCGACGGTGGACGTACCAGCGGGCGACACGACGTACGGAGATTCGAGCAGTGGCAGCCGCCCCCGCCCAAACCTTTCCGCCCCGCACGCCCGGCCCGGCCCGACTGATGGTCCTGGTCTCCGGCTCCGGCACCAACCTCCAGGCCCTGATCGACGCCGTCGCCGACCCCGCCTACGGCGCGGTGATCGTCGCCGTCGGTGCCGACCGGGACGGGATCGCCGGGCTGGAGCGCGCCGAGCGGGCGGGCCTGCCGAGCTTCGTCCACCGGGTCAAGGACTTCCCCGGCCGCGCCGACTGGGACCACGCGCTCACCGCGGCGGTCCAGGGGTACGAGCCCGACCTGGTGGTGACCGCCGGGTTCATGAAGATCCTGGGCCCCGAGTTCATCGCCGCCTTCGCCGGACGGATCGTCAACACCCACCCCGCCCTGCTGCCCGCCTTCCCCGGCGCACACGGTGTCACCGACGCACTCGCGTACGGGGTGAAGGTCACCGGCTGCACCGTCCACCTGGTCGACGCCGGAGTGGACACCGGGCCGATCATCGCGCAGGGCGTCGTGGAGGTCACCGACGCCGACCACGCCGATGGCGGCGACGCGCTGCACGAGCGCATCAAGACAGTCGAGCGCCAGTTGCTCGTCGAGGTCGTGGGCCGGCTGGCCCGCGAAGGCCACCGCATTGAAGACCGAAAGGTACGGATCCCGGCATGAGCGCCGCCGCCAGCACCACGCCCCCTGTCTCCGAGAACGTCCGCCCGATCCGTCGGGCACTGGTCAGCGTCTATGACAAGACCGGCCTGGAGGAGCTGGCCCAGGGCCTGCACGCCGCCGGTGTCGAGCTGGTCTCCACCGGCTCCACGGCCGGCCGGATCGCCGCCGCCGGCGTCCCGGTGACCGAGGTCTCCGAGCTCACCGGCTTCCCGGAGTGCCTGGACGGGCGCGTGAAGACGCTGCACCCCCGCGTGCACGCCGGCGTGCTCGCCGACCTGCGGCTGGAGTCGCACCGCGCGCAGCTGGCCGAGCTGGGCATCGAGCCCTTCGACCTGGTCGTGGTGAACCTCTACCCGTTCAAGGCCACCGTCGCCTCCGGCGCCACGCCCGACGAGTGCGTCGAGCAGATCGACATCGGCGGCCCGTCGATGGTCCGCGCCGCCGCCAAGAACCACCCCTCGGTCGCCGTCGTGGTCGACCCGGCCCGCTACACGGACGTGCTGAACGCGGTGAAGGAGGGCGGCTTCGACCTGCTGACCCGCAAGCGCCTCGCCGGTGCCGCCTTCGCGCACACCGCCGCGTACGACGTCGCGGTGGCGCAGTGGTTCGAGACCTCCGGCTACACCGAGTCCGAGGCCGCCTTCCCGGCCTTCCTCGGTGCCACCTGGGACCTGTCGAACGTGCTCCGCTACGGCGAGAACCCGCACCAGCAGGCGGCGCTGTACCTGGACGGCACCGGCGGCCTCGCGGGCGCCGAGCAGCTGGCCGGCAAGGAGATGTCCTACAACAACTACATGGACACCGACGCCGCCCGCCGCGCCGCCTACGACCACGACGGCCCGGCCGTCGCGATCATCAAGCACGCCAACCCGTGCGGCATCGCCACCGGCGCGGACGTCGCCGAGGCGCACCGCAAGGCGCACGAGTGCGACCCGGTCTCCGCGTACGGCGGCGTGATCGCCGTCAACCGCCCGGTCACCGTGGAGCTGGCCGAGCAGATCGCCCCGATCTTCACCGAGGTCGTGGTGGCCCCGGCGTACGAGGACGGCGCCGTCGAGGTGCTGACCAAGCGGAAGAACCTGCGCGTGCTGCGCGCCCCCGAGGCGCCCTGCGAGCGGCTGGAGGCCCGCCGGATCAGCGGCGGCCTGCTGCTCCAGGAGGTCGACCGGATCGACGCCGACGGTGACGACCCGTCGGCCTGGACGCTGGCCACCGGCGAGGCGCTGTCCGCCGACGAGCTGGCCGAGCTGTCCTTCGCCTGGCGGGCCTGCCGGGCCGTCAAGTCCAACGCGATCCTGCTGGCCAAGGGCGGTGCCTCGGTCGGCGTCGGCATGGGCCAGGTCAACCGGGTCGACTCGGCGAAGCTCGCGGTCGAGCGGGCCGGCGAGCGGGCCCGGGGCTCGTACGCCGCCTCCGACGCGTTCTTCCCGTTCGCCGACGGCCTGCAGATCCTGCTCGACGGCGGCGTCAAGGCCGTGGTCCAGCCCGGCGGCTCGATCCGTGACGAAGAGGTCATCGCCGCCGCCGCGGCGGCCGGGGTGACGATGTACCTGACCGGGACGCGGCACTTCTTCCACTGAGCCGCAGCCGGCTGACGAACGCCGAGGGCCCGCACTCCGAACGACAGGAGTGCGGGCCCTCGGCGTCAGGGGCGGTCAGGTCACTGGGACTTGACGACCACGGTGCTTATGATCTTGTCCGCGAAGGTCTGCTTCTTGGCGTCCCAGAGCGGCCACAGGAAGCCGAGGCAGCAGACGAAGTAGTCCAGCATGTGGCAGAGCTGGCGGACGAACGCCATGCCCCAGCCGATCGGCTGGCCGGTCGCCTCGCTCAGAACGCGGATGTTGACCGCCTTCTGGCCGAGGCTCTGCCCCTTGGTGCCCTGCATGTAGGTGTAGAGCGCCAGGCCGGCGAGGTTCAGCACACCGCCGATGAGGAAGAAGACGGTGCCGCTGCTGCTGGTCGTGGTCGTGTCCGCGACGCCGGTGGTGTTGACGGTGTTGATGGTCTTGACCGCGCTGGACACCACCTGGACGTAGCCGACGCCGATCAGGATGGTCGGCAGCAGGAAGATGCTGAACTGGTCGATGATCCGGGCGACGACCCGCGAGCCCCAGCCCGCGTAGAACTGCTGGACCTGCGCCTGGTTGCCGTACGGGCCGGGCTGCGGCGGGGCGCCGTAGCCGCCCTGCGGGGCGCCGTAGCCGGGGGCCGGGGGCTGCTGCTGCGGGTAGCCGTAGCCCGGGGCGGGCGGCGGGGTCTGCTGTGGGTAGCCGTAACCGGGCTGCGGCGGCTGCTGCGGCTGGCCGTAGGGGTTGTTCGGGTCGGGCGGGTAGCTCATCTTTGCCTCCAGGCAGGATGGGACATGGTGGGGACGGATACAGGAAGACCCTGGGACGGACGGGCAGTTGAGCTTGCCGACCGGGTGGGAGACTAGCGGACCGGACCGACGGCGCAGGTGCGCACCGGCCGACGGTGTTCGAACGGTCGCAGGAGGTTCAGGCGGAGGTCCGGACGGACCTTCAGGCGGGCAGGAAGCCGTAGCGGTGCAGCTGCCACAGCCAGGAGAGCGTTAACACCACCCCGAGCACGGTGTTCCGGCGGACGGTCGACAGCTGCCACCACCACCGGCCGGGCCCGAGCGGGGCGAGCAGCAGGCCGAGGCCCGCCGCCACCGCGACCGGGTTCGCCGCCAGCGCGGCCCCGAGGTGCCCGTGGCCGGCCTCGATGAACACCGTGGTGCAGCCGCAGGCCGGGCACGGGACACCGGTGAACCGCCGCAGCATGCAGAGCACCCCGGGGTCGTGCGCGTCGTGCAGCCGGGCCACCGCGACGGCCGCCAGCACGCCCGCGCCCACCCGGGCGAACACCCGCAGCACCGCGCCCCGGGGGGTCTGCGCCGAGTCGCGCCAACGGGACGTCAGCGGGCCCACTGCGCCGCCGCTCACCCGTGGGCCGATACGAAGAGGAAGACCACCAGTGCGATGGTGATCAGCACGGCCAGTGTGTTGAGCGCCACGCCGCCGATCGCCGCGTTCCGGCCGACGCCGGTGGCGGCCGAGCGGTTCAGCCCGGCGATGCCGATGCCCAGGCCGACCAGGCCGAGCACGCCGCCGTAGGCGCAGGAGAACAGGATGGCGATGAAGCCGAGCACCACCGAGGCGGTCGCGAACGAGTTCGGCACCTGCACCGGCACCGGCGCGGCGAACGGTTGCTGTGGGTAGCCGTAACCGGGCCCGTAACCGGGCTGTTGCGGGTACGCCTGCTGGGGGTACGCCTGCTGCGGGTACGGCTGTGGCGGGAGCTGGTGACCGCCGCCGTACGGATCGGGCGGCGCTGGCTGGTACGGACTGCTCACTGTGGTTCCCCCGTGGTTCCCCCCGCGCCGCGCCCGACAGCCTGTCACTGGGCGGCGAGCGGCGGCGATTACGCTCGGGCATATCGTCGTCCGGACGGCCGGGCCCTGTCCAGCCACCTTTCCGCGCCGGGCGCAACTGTGGCGCAACCGCAACCCGGGCCGGTCCGGCGGGCCGACGAGCGGGCGGCCGGGGCCGGGGCGCGCGCGGGCACCGGGCCCGATCCAGGAGAATAGGCCCATGACTGCCCAGATTCTCGATGGCAAGGCCACTGCGGCCGCGATCAAATCCGAACTCGCCGTCCGCGTGGCGGCCCTCAGGGAGCGGGGCATCACCCCCGGTCTCGGCACCGTTCTGGTCGGCGACGACCCGGGCAGCCGTTGGTACGTCAACGGCAAGCACAAGGACTGCGCCGAGGTCGGCATCGCCTCCATCCAGCGCGAGCTGCCCGCCACCGCCACCCAGCAGGAGGTGGAGGACGTCGTCCGCGAGCTCAACGCCGACCCGACCTGCACCGGCTACATCGTCCAGCTCCCGCTGCCCAAGGGCCTCGACGCCAACCCCGTCCTGGAACTGATGGACCCGGACAAGGACGCCGACGGCCTGCACCCCACCTCGCTCGGCCGCCTGGCGCTCGGCATCGAGGGCCCGCTGCCCTGCACCCCGTACGGCATCATCGAGCTGCTCCGCCGGCACGACGTGAAGATCGACGGCGCCGACGTGGTCGTGGTCGGCCGTGGTGTGACCGTCGGCCGTTCGATCGGCCTGCTGCTCACCCGCCGCAGCGAGAACGCCACCGTCACGCTCTGCCACACCGGCACCCGTGACCTCTCCGCGCACCTGCGCCGGGCCGACATCATCGTGGCCGCCGCCGGCGTGGGCCACCTGGTCAAGCCGGAGGACGTGAAGCCGGGCGCGGCCGTGCTGGACGTCGGTGTCAGCCGCGACGGCGAGGGCAAGATCGTCGGTGACGTCGACCCGGGCGTGGCCGAGGTCGCCGCCTGGATCTCCCCGAACCCCGGCGGCGTCGGCCCGATGACCCGCGCGATGCTGCTCAACAACATCGTCGAGGCGGCCGAGCGCCGCGCCGCGCAGTAACGATGGCAGCCGTACGCATGACCCGGTCGCGCCGCCGGCCGGTCACCACCACGGGCACGCTGCCGCCGGAGGGCTCGGCGGCGGCGATCGGCCGCGGCCACACCCTGCCGGTGCGGCAGTGGCCGATAACGCTGGTCCTGGCGGTGGCCGGCGTCGGTCTCGTCATCACCAGGTTCGGCGACTTCAAGACCGGTTTGCTCACGGTCGGCGGCTCGCTGGTGCTGGGCGCCGTCCTGCGGCTGGTCCTGCCGGAGGTCGGCCTGCTGGCGGTGCGCAGCCGCTTCACGGACGTCAGCGTGCTGACCGTCCTCGGCGGGGCGATCGTGCTGCTCACCCTGGTCGCGCAGCCCGATCCGTGGATCCACCTGTCGGTGCTCGACAACATCGGGCAGTTCGTCGGGCGCCGGCACCACTGAGACCGGGCGCCGGCGGTGCCACCCAGGGGGGCGTGCCCCCACGCGCCCCTGGGTGTGCCCTGCCTGACGGGCCCACGGGCGGATGCCCACGTGCCCCGGCATGTGACACATCCGCCATGTCCCGAGGCGGTGCCCGGCCCCGGCTTGCGATAGCCTGAGCCGGGTCTCTCGACGTCGAGAGACCGTCCTCGGCTCCGGCTCGTCGAGCGTGCCGGGAGCGTGGCACCTGGCGATCGCTGGAGTAGACAAAAATGACTCGCACCCCTGTCAACGTCACCGTCACCGGCGCGGCCGGCCAGATCGGTTATGCGCTTCTCTTCCGCATCGCCTCGGGCCACCTGCTCGGCGCCGACGTCCCGGTGAACCTGCGCCTCCTGGAGATCCCGCAGGGCCTCAAGGCCGCCGAGGGCACCGCGATGGAGCTCGACGACTGCGCCTTCCCGCTGCTGCGCAACATCACCATCACCGCCGACCCGGCCGAGGGCTTCAACGGCGCCAACGTCGCCCTGCTGGTCGGCGCCCGTCCGCGCACCGCGGGCATGGAGCGCGGTGACCTGCTCGCGGCCAACGGTGGCATCTTCGGCCCGCAGGGCAAGGCCATCAACGACAACGCGGCCGACGACATCAAGGTCCTGGTGGTCGGCAACCCGGCGAACACCAACGCCCTGATCGCCCAGCGCAACGCCCCGGACGTCCCGGCCGAGCGCTTCACCGCGATGACCCGCCTGGACCACAACCGCGCCATCGCGCAGCTGGCCAAGAAGGCCGGCGTCACCGTCAACGACATCAAGAAGCTGACGATCTGGGGCAACCACTCGGCCACCCAGTACCCGGACATCTTCCACGCCGAGGTCGCCGGCAAGAACGCCGCCGAGCTGATCGCCGACCAGAACTGGCTGGAGGGCGACTTCATCCCGACCGTCGCCAAGCGCGGCGCGGCCATCATCGACGCCCGTGGCGCCTCCTCCGCCGCCTCGGCCGCCAACGCCGCCATCGATCACGTGCACACCTGGGTCAACGGCACCGCCGAGGGCGACTGGACCTCCATGGGCATCGTCTCCGACGGTTCCTACGGCGTCCCGGCCGGCATCATCTCCTCCTTCCCGGTCACCACCAAGGACGGCAAGTTCGAGATCGTCCAGGGCCTGGAGATCTCCGACTTCTCCCGCGCCCGGATCGACGCCTCGGTCGCCGAGCTGGTCGAGGAGCGCGACGCGGTGGCCGAGCTCGGCCTGATCTGAGTCCGCTGAACCGGGGCGCGGGGGACCGCGCGAGGCGGAAGGGTGCAGGTTGTCGCCTTCCGATGTCGCGCAGTTCCCCGCGCCCCTGGTGCTTCACCGGCGGAGCGGCCCCCGGCGGCCGCCGTACACTGACCCACCGTGAACGAAACCCTCCGGGACGCCGCGCTGGTCCTCGTCTTCATCCTGCTGGGCGGACTCTTCAACATCGCCGAGATCTCGCTGATCTCACTGCGGGAGGGCCAGATCCGCGCGCTGGAGGCCAAGGGCACCCGGGGCGCCGCGCGGGCCGCGCACCTCGCCGCCGACCCGAACCGCTTCCTGGCGGCCGTCCAGGTCGGCGTCACCTGTATGGGCTTCCTGTCCGCGGCCTTCGGCGCGGACACCCTGGCGGGCAAGCTCTCCCCGGTCTTCGTCCGGCTCGGCCTCTCCTCCGGCGTCTCGGACGCCGTCGCGCTGGTCGGCCTCACCCTCGTCATCAGCTACGTCTCGCTGGTGCTCGGCGAACTCACCCCCAAGCGGATCGGCCTCCAGCGCGCCGACGCCATCGCGGTGCTCGCCGCGCCCGTGGTCGACGTGATGTCCGTGGTGCTGCGCCCGGTGATCTGGCTGCTCGGTCACTCCACCAACCTGATGGTCCGGCTGTTCGGCGGCGACCCCAAGGCGGGCCGGGGCACCATGAGCTCGGAGGAGCTGCGCGGCCTGGTCGCCACCAACACCGAGCTGAGCAGCGACGAACGGGCGCTGATCGCCGACGTCTTCGCGGCCGGCGAGCGCCAGCTCCGCGAGGTGATGGTGCCGCGCACCGAGGTCACCTTCCTGGACGCCGACCAGCTGCTCACCGCCGTCCGCGAGGAGACCAGCACCTCCCCGCACTCCCGCTACCCGGTGGTCGAGGGCTCGTACGACGCGGTGGTCGGCTTCGTGCACGTCCGCGACCTGTACGGTTCGCGCGGCGAGCAGGCCGTCCGGGTCCGCGACCTGGCCCGCCCGGTCAAGCTGCTGCCGTCCACCAAGCGGGTGCTGGAGGCGATGGGCGAGATGCGCCGGGAGGGCCACCACCTCGCGATGATCGTGGACGAGTACGGCGGCACCGCGGGCATCGTCACCCTGGAGGACCTGGTCGAGGAGGTGATCGGCGAGATCCGGGACGAGTACGACGCCCAGGACACCACCGCCACCCGCCGGCTGGCCGGCGGCGGCATGGAGATCGACGGGCTGCTCAACCTCGCCGACTTCACCGAGGAGACCGGCGTCACGCTGCCCGAGGGCCCGTACGAGACGGTCGCCGGGTACGTGGTCAGCGCGCTCGGACGGCTGCCGGAGGCCGGCGACCAGATCGCCACCGAGGACGGCGTGCTGCTCACCGTCGCCCGGTTGGACGGCCGCCGGATCGAACGGATCAGAGTGAGTGCCGTCACACTGGACGATCCTCCGAGCGAAGTCGTTTCCTGACCGGTCGCCGAAGCTGGAACAATGGCGCCCATGGTCAACGCAGCGGTCAGTGGTCCGGCAAAGGACCGTCCCCGGGTGCTCTCGGGTATCCAGCCCACCTCAGGCTCGTTCCACCTGGGCAACTACCTCGGCGCGGTGCGGCAGTGGGTGGACCTCCAGGAGCAGAACGACGCCTTCTACATGGTGGTCGACCTGCACGCGATCACCGTCGAGCAGGACCCGGCGACCCTGCGTGAGAACACCCGGGTCTCGGTCGCCCAGCTGCTCGGGGCCGGACTCGACCCGGAGCGCTGCACCCTCTTCGTCCAGTCGCACGTGCCCGAGCACGCCCAGCTCGGCTGGGTGATGAACTGCCTCACCGGCTTCGGCGAGGCCGCCCGGATGACGCAGTTCAAGGACAAGTCCAGCAAGCAGGGCACCGACCGCACCTCGGTCGGCCTGTTCACCTACCCGATCCTGCAGATCGCCGACATCCTGCTCTACCAGGCCGACGCCGTCCCGGTCGGCGAGGACCAGCGCCAGCACGTGGAGCTCACCCGCGACCTCGCGGAGCGCTTCAACACCCGCTACGCGCCGACCTTCACCGTGCCGAAGCCGTACATCCTGAAGGCGACGGCGAAGATCCAGGACCTCCAGGACCCGAGCGCGAAGATGAGCAAGTCGGCCTCCTCGCCCAAGGGCCTGGTCAGCCTGCTGGACGACCCCAAGGTCAGCGCGAAGAAGTTCAAGAGCGCCGTCACCGACACCGACACGGTGGTCACCTACGACGAGGAGAACAAGGTCGGCGTCTCCAACCTGCTCCGGATCCACTCCGCGCTCAGCGGGCAGTCGGTCGAGCAGCTGGTCGCGCACTTCGAGGGCAAGATGTACGGCGCCCTGAAGACCGAGCTGGCCGAGCTCTTCACCGAGTGGGTGCTCCCCTTCCAGGAGCGCACCAAGACCTACCTGGACGACCCGGCGGAGCTGGACCGGGTGCTCGGCCTCGGCGCGGAGAAGGCCCGCGAGGTCGCCTCCCGGACGCTGGCCACGGTGTACGACCGCATCGGCTTCCTGGCACCGAAGCGCTGATGCCGCCTGCGACCGCCCCCGATGGTGGCGACCTCCCCGAGGCCGTCACCATCGGCGTGTCCATATCCGTCCCGGAGCCCTACGGCACCGCCATCCAGGACGCCCGGGCCGGGCACGGCGACCCGCTCGCCCGCTCGATACCCACCCACGTCACCCTGCTGCCGCCGACCGAGGTCCCGGCCGCGCTGCTGCCGACGATCGAGACCCACCTGACGGCGGTGGCGGCCCGGCACCGCGCGTTCCGGATGCTGCTCCAGGGCAGCGGCACCTTCCGCCCGGTCTCCCCGGTGGTCTTCGTCCGGGTCGAGGAGGGCGCGCAGGAGTGCCGCGCGCTCGAAGCCGCCGTCCGCTCCGGCCCGCTCGCCCGGGAACTCGCCTTCCCCTACCACCCGCACGTGACGGTCGCCCACGGTCTCCCCGAGGCCGTCCTCGACCAGGCCCACGAGTCGGCCCGTGCCTTCCACGCCACCTTCACCGTCCCCGGCTTCAGCCTCTCCCGCTTCGGCCCCGACCAGGTCTGGCGGCCCTGGCACACGTATGCCTTCGCCCCCTAGGGACCGACCGTTCAGGATCGGGCACCCAGGGGGCGCGGGGAACCGCGCGAGGCGGTAGTGACGGTCGTGCACGGTTGCGCGTGCCGTTCCTCGCGCCCCTGGTGTGGTTGCTCGTACGCGTTTGGTGAGCTCTTGGGGGCGCGGGGAACTGCGCGAGGCGGTAGTGACGGTCGTGCCCGGTTGCGCGCGCCGTTCTCCCCCAGCCTTCGGCCGGGTGGTACCCCCACGCGCCCCTGAGGTGGTTGCCCGCGGCTGTTGGGCAGGTGAGCGCCGCAGGCTCCTACGCGGTGAGCTCCGCGGGCTCCCGCTGCTCCTTCACCGGCTCGGCCGCAGCCCGCGGCTCCGTGCCCCGCCGGGCCGCGATCAGGCCGAGGCAGAGCGGGCCGATGAAGAGCGGTACGACGTTGTAGCGGTACAGCTCCGCCGGGTTCGCCGCGACCAGCGTCAGCTGGAGGCCGAGCATGACCCCGCCCAGGGCGTAGACGGCCGGGCGGCGCCGCCCGATCGCGTAGCAGGCCAGGGCGGCGTAGCCGAGGTAGCACCAGGTGGCGCCGCGCCAGATGATCCAGTCGAGCTGGGGGACCCGGAAGAGCAGGTTGACCCAGGTCGCGGCCTTGTTCAGCTTCTTGGAGAACGGGTGGCTGTCCAGGGCCGGCAGGTAGGGGCTGCCGACCATCCGGCCGGCGGGGGAGATGGTCCCGGTCGCCGGGTTCGCCGAACCGGCCGGGTCGGTGAAGCCCCAGTAGTGCGGGACCCGGGCGATGCCCGGGATGATCGTGCTGGCGCCGGGGGCGGTCCGGTCCGAGAAGGGGGCCCAGGCGATGTGCCCGCGGCAGATCCGGGCGCCGAGGATGATGTCGGGGCGCTCCTTGAGCACCTTCGTCCACATGCCCACCAGCTCGGTGCTGTGCTCCCGCGCGACCGTGTGGTCGAACGGCGCGGAGGTGTTGGTGAGCGCGTCGGCCGAGTAGCAGTTGGCGCCCTGCTTCCAGGTGCTCATCGGCGCGACGGCCTTGAGCACCGCGACGTCGGCCGGGGTGAACAGGTAGGAGGCCTCCTGGTAGGCCACCGCGACGTCCGAGTAGTTCATCGCGAACACCGCGTCCGACGGCGGCTGCTTCACCCCCATCGCGGAGAACAGCCAGAGCTGGCAGACGACCGGGATCACCACGGCGGCCAGCACGAGCGCGCTCACCCGGACCCGCAGGCCCGGCAGCACCAGGACCAGGGCGAGCCCGGCGACCAGGGCCACGCCCACGCCGTTGTTGCGGAACAGCCCGAGCCCGAGCAGGCTCGTGGCGAGCATCAGCAGGTCGAAGCGGCGCGAGCCGGGCCGCCACCAGGCGCCCTCGACGGGCAGCTTCCGCAGGGCGATCAGCCGGGCCGAGGCGGCGAAGACCAGCAGCCCGCAGAGCGTGAACGGCACGTCCTTCCAGACGTAGACCACGAACGCGCCGGTGGAGGGGAAGGCGGCTGTCAGCAGGGCGGCCGGGACGGTCCAGCGCGCGCGGACGCCGAGGTCGCGCATCGCGACGCAGGCGTACGCGAGGCAGGCGGAGGCCGCCGTGGTCTGGAGCAGCGTGAGCAGCCCGAACTGTCCGGGCAGGTGCAGGGCCAGCCAGACGAAGCCGTCGTAGAGGACGGAGTGGTCCGAGGAGACGTTGCCGGTGGTGACCTGCCAGGTGTACATCACCGAGTCGAAGCTGAGCAGCGCCGGGTAGTACGCGGCCCACCAGACCAGCCAGATCGCCTGGGTGCCCGCCAGTACGCCGAGGGGCAGCCGCCAGTCCGACGGGATCCGCCGGACGGCCCGTTCCAGCAGGCGTCCGGGCGCGGATCCGGGTGAGGCGACGGTTTCGGGCACGACGGTTCTCCAGACAGCGGTGCGGGGAGGGTCAGACCTCGGTGTTCCGGGCCCGGGGCCCGCGCACCGCCGGGAGCAGCGCGAGGCAGAAGGGCCCGATGAACAGCGGTCCCACCATATAGCGGTACAGCGGCGCCGGATTGGCCGCCAGCACGGTCAGCTGGAATCCGATCATGACGCCGGCCAGCGCGTACACGGAGCGCATCCGCCGCCGCCCGGCGTAGAGCAGGAGCGCCGCGTAACCGAGGTAGCACCAGGTGGCGCCCCGGTAGAACAGCCAGTCCAGCTGCGGGACCCGGAAGGCGTTGTACCAGAACTCGGCGGCGGTGTGCAGCGGCTGCCAGACCGGGTGGTTGTAGAGGGTGAAGCGGTACGGGTTGCGCGCCATGGAGGTGCCCGGCGCGGCGACGCCGTACAGGTCGGGCGGCGCGGGCAGCGCGTACGGGATCCAGGTCCCCGCGTGCTGGTCGTCCGGGCCCGGGAAGGGGGACCAGGCGATGTGGCCGCGGCAGAGCCGGGCGTCCAGGACCAGGTCGGGGCGCTGCTCCAGCGCCTTGGTCCACAGGCCCATCAGCTCGTCGTTGACCCGGGTCGCCGCCGTCAGGTCGAAGCCGGCGCCGAGTACCAGCTGGTCCGAGACGTAGCAGTTCGCGCCGCCCTTCGCCCAGGCGGCCAGCGGGGCGACCTGGGCCATGACGGCGGTGTCGGCGGGGGAGAACAGGTCGGGCTGGCCCGCGTAGGCGACCGCGAGGTCGTGGTAGTTGAGCGAGTAGACCGAGCTGAGGGCGGGCTGCCTGATCCCGAGCGCCGGGTACAGCCACAGCTGGCCGAACAGCGAGACCGCGACACTGGCCAGCGTCAGCACCAGCAGCCGGCGGCGGAACCCGCGCACCACGGCCACCAGCGCCAGCCCGGCGACCAGGGCCACGCCCGGGCCGTTGTTCCGGAACAGGCCGAGGCCGAGCAGGGCCACCCCGAGCACCCACCAGTCCAGCGGCCCCGCGCGGCGCGCCACCAGCCGCGCCGAGGCGGCGAAGACCAGCACCGAGCAGAGCGTGAAGGGGACGTCCTTCCAGATGAACACCACGAACGCCCCGGTCTGCGGCACCATCGCGAGCAGCAGGGCGATCGGCGCCGTCCACCGGCCCCGGCAGCCGAGCGCGCGCAGGCAGACGCAGGTGTACGCCAGTGTGGCCGCGGTGAGCACGGTCTGGCCGAGCGTCAGCAGTGCCAGCTTGCCCGGCAGTTGCAGGGTGGCCCAGAGCAACGCGTCGTACAGGACGGAGTGTTCGGAGCTCCAGGTGTCGGTCGTCACCTGGGAGACGTAGACGGCGGAGTCGTAGCTCGTCAGTCCGGGGTAGAACGCGGCCCACCAGAGCAGCAGGACGGCCTGCGTCCCGAGGCCCACGGCGAGCGGTAGTTGGAGCCTCGGCGGTACCCGGCGGGTGAGCCTGGTGCGCAGGGGCGAGCCGAGGGCGGGGCGGTCCAACAGCACGGTCATGGCCTGCCTAGGAGTACGCGGTCTTCGGCAGCGGTGCTGCTCCGAATGTGATCCACACCCTACCGATCCGCAGGGTTCACCCCTGCCGCCGGAGTCCCGCCGAGCATCCGGTCCACCACCCGGGCGGCGGCCCCGCCGTCGTCCAGGTGGCAGTGGACGGCCCGGAAGCGCCGGTAGGCGTCCGCGTAGCGGGTCGTGAGGGCGTCGGAGCCGGCCAGGTCGCGCAGGGCGGTGAGGAGTTCGGGGGAGGTGGGGATCAGCGGGCCGGGGGCCTCGGACTCCAGGTCGAAGTAGAAGCCGCGCAGGGTGTCGCGGTAGTGCTCCAGGTCGTACGTGAAGAACAGGATCGGCCGGCCGGTGATGGCGAAGTCGAACATGATCGAGGAGTAGTCCGTCACCAGCACGTCGGCGGCCAGCAGCAGTTCCTGCACGTCGGGGTAGTCGCCGACGTCGTACAGGAAGCCGTCGCCGGCGCCGGGCAGCGGCTCGCGGACGTGCGAGTGCGGCCGGACGAGCAGCACGTGGTCCTCGCCGAGCTCGGCGCGCGCGGCGTCCAGGTCGAGCCGCAGGCCGAGGCGGAAGCCGTCGCCGCTCTCGCGCTGCTGGTCCTCGCGCCAGGTGGGGGCGTACAGCACGATCCGCTTCCCGGCCGGGATGCCGAGCCGCTCGCGGACGGCCCCGGCGCCGGTGCCCAGCGCCAGCACGTCGCCGCGCGGGTAGCCGGACTCCAGGATCTCGCCCTCGTAGCGGAAGGCCCGGCGCAGGATCGGGGTGGCGAACGCGCTGGGGGAGAGCAGCACGCTCCACTGCGGCGACTCGCGGTCCAGCGCGGCCAGGTACCCGGCGTCGCCGAGCCAGGCGTTCTCCACGTCGTGGGCGATCCGCTTGAGCAGTGAGCCGTGCCAGGTCTGGACGACCAGCTGGCCCGGGCGGCGCTCGATGAAGTCGGGGAAGTGCGTGTTGCCGACCAGGTAGCGCGAGGTCGCCAGCGCCTCGTACCACTCGGCGCTGTGGCTGCGGACCGGCCGGACCCCTTCGGGCACCGCGCCCTGGGCGTCGTCGACCACCCAGAGGTGCTCCAGCGGGGCGCCGCGCCGGACCAGTTCGGTGTGGATCGCGCGCGGCGAGTCCGAGTAGCCCCGGCCGCCGAAGACGTCGTACAGCACCGCCTCGCGCAGCGGGCGGCGGCGGGCGGCGGGGTAGGCCTCGGTGAGCAGCCGCCGCTGGGTGTACGCGCTGCGCTCGGCGGCGGCCAGCACCGGGGTGGAGTCGAGGATCAGCGTGTCGTGCCAGCGGCGCTGCAACAGCACGGACTTGCTGCCGGTGGCCGGGGAGCCGGCCGTCACGGTGACGGGCAGGGTGGCCAGTGCCTGGGGGGCGACGATCAGCGGCTGCTCGGCGTCGGCCCGGCCGGCCGGGCGGATCCGCAGTTCCCAGATGCCCTTGGGCAGCGGCCGCGGGGAGCCGTCGGAGCAGGTGTACAGCGCGGGGATCCGGCAGGAGAACCGCTCGCCGCGCGCGACCGGGTGGTGCACCTCGCCGGTGCCGTTGCTGTGCCGGAGCACCAGCTCCAGCGGGCCGTCGCCGGGCAGCGGGGCCTCGCCGGCGAGCTCGAAGCCGTCACCGGAGGCGGTGATCCGCTCGATGAAGGCGGTGCCGCGCTGGACGCAGAACTGCGGGTAGCCGTCGGCGAGCTGCTTGACGTAGAGCAGCTGGCCGGGGGCGGGCAGCGGGTGCTGGGCGGAGAGCGGACCGCCGCGGTCGTCCAGCACCGGCCGGGCGGTGCTGCCGTCGGGCCGCAGCAGCTCCGGGTCCCAGTGCTCCATCTCGTGCGGCCCCGGGCCGTCGATCACGAAGGGGGCGAACGGGACGCGGACGCGGTACCCGGGCCCGTCGGCCGGCACCAATGGGAAGCTCAGCTCGGTGTCGGACTGCCGGTGCCGCAGCCGCAGCACCGTGCCCTCGGGGCAGTCGGCGGCGAGCACGGCCAGGTCGAGGCCGCCGTCGGCCGGCCCGACCGAGGTGATCCGGTCCTGGACCACCTCGACCCGCAGCCGCAGCGCGTTCTCGGCGAAGTACGGGAGCACCCGGACGTCCCGGTCCACCCACCGGGTCAGCGGGTACTCGCCGGACCCGCACCAGTGCTGGGTGAGCGGCCCCTGCTCGCGCTGCCGGCCGGCCCGGACGCCCGCCTCGATCAGCCAGTCGCCCTCCAGCCAGCGGCCGCCGTCACGGAGCTTGGCCGGGTCGACGGTCGCGGTGAAGCCGGCCCAGTCGTAGTCGAAGGTGCTCTGCCCGCTGTCGTCGGTGACCTCCGGCAGCTTCAGGTGCCGGGTGCGCAGCCGGACCGTCCGGGTGTGCGCCTCGTCGGTCTGCTGGAGGGTGAGCGAGGTGAAGAGGCCGCTCAGCCAGCTGGTGCCGCGGCCGCCGGGCCGGGCGAAGCCGGTGATCTCCAGCCCGCCGTCCGTCCACCGGGTCGAGCGGACGCCGAAGGCGGCCTCGGGGGCGGGCTCCACGGCAGGGTCCACGGCGGGCTCCGGTACTCGGGGTGCGGGTACGGCGGTCGCGGTGGCGGAAGCAGGCATCGGGGGCGGCCCTCCGTGGCAGTGGGGCGGCCGTCGCGGCCGGCGGTCCTGCGGTGCCGTCGGGGGATGCGCGGGGAGCGCGGCCGACACCGGTCACGGACTGCGGGTGCCATCTCACACCTGCGCGAAGGCCCAGGTCAACCGGTTCGCTGAGGGACGTTCAGCTGTGCGGGCCGGACACCCGCAGGGATGGCCGGAATCGAACCGGCTGCCGGGGGAAATTAATTCCCCCCGACAGCCAGTTCGTCTTCCGGGTGCTGCCTCAGGAGGAGGCCAGCAGCGCGTCGACCACCCGCGCGGACGCCTGGCCGTCGTCCAGGTCGCAGTACGCCTCACGGAACGCCGTGTACTTCTCGGCGTACTCGCCGGACAGCTCGTCGATCCGGCCGAGGGTGCTGACCAGCTCCTCGGAAGTGGCCGGCATCGGACCGGGGGCGGCCGCCTCGAAGTCGAAGGTGAAGCCGCGCAGGTTGTCCCGGTAGTGCTCCAGGTCGTACGTGAAGAACACGATCGGGCGGCCGGTGTTCGCGAAGTCGAACATCGCCGACGAGTAGTCGGTGACCAGCACGTCCGCCACGAGCAGCAGGTCGGCCATGTCCGGGTAGGTGCCGACGTCCCAGACGTAGCCGTTCCCGGCGCCCGGGATCTGGCCGCACATCACCTCGTGCCCGCGCACCAGCAGCACCTGGTCCTCGCCCAGCGCGGCCTGCGCGGCCGCCAGGTCGACCCGCAGGTCCAGCTGGTAGCCGCCGTGCGGGCGGCGCCGGTCCTCGCGGAAGGTCGGCGCGTAGAGCACGATCTTCTTGCCCTCGGGCAGGCCGAGCCGCTCGCGGACCTGCTCGGCGGTCTTCTCCCGGTCGGCCGCGAACAGCACGTCGTTGCGCGGGTAGCCGGTCTCCAGGACCTTGCCGCTGTACCCGAAGGCGCGCTTCAGCACCGGCGTCGAGAAGCTGTTGCCGGAGACCAGCAGGCTCCAGTGCGGCACCTCGCGGTCGAGGTGCTTGAGGTACTCGCTGTCGATGAACCAGACCTTCTCGAAGTCGTGTCCGATCCGCTTCAGCGGGGTGCCGTGCCAGGTCTGGAGGACGACCTGTCCGGGACGCTTCTCGAACCACTCCGGCAGGTGGGTGCTGGTGACGATGTACTTGGCGGTGGCCATCGCCTCGAACCACTCCGGGCTCCACTGCCGGATGCCCTCGGCGGTCTGCGGCAGATCCGCCTGGAGGTCGTCGCAGGTCCACAGGTGGCGCAGCGGCAGGCCGCGGCCGGCCAGCTCCTCGTGCACCGCGCGCGGCGACCCGGCGTACTGGCCGCCCATCGCGGCGTTGTAGACCACGGTCTCGGCCAGCGGCTGCTGCTGGAACGACCGGAAGGCGTTCCGCAGCAGGCGCTGGCGGTAGCCGCTGCGCTCCTCGGGGAGCAGGTCGGAGTGCGACTCCAGCGAGAGGGTGTCGTACTGGCGGCGTTCCAGCACGATCCGCTTGCCGCGCGCCTGGATCTCCAGCGGCAGGGTGCCGTGGCAGGAGGTGCCGAGCAGGACCTGCGGCCACAGGCTGCCGGTCTCGGCGCCGGACGGGCGGAAGAAGATCTCCCAGGTGCCCTTGCGCAGCGGCACCCGGCCGGCGAAGGAGGCGGTCGGTACGGCGGGCAGCGCGGCGCGGAACCTGCCGTCGATGATCTCCACCGGGTAGCTGTGCTCCTCCTCCCGCCAGTTGTGCCGGATCACCAGCTCGTAGTGGTGGGTGCCGGGCAGCGGGAAGGTGCCGCTGAGCAGGTAGCCCTCACGGTCGCGGGCGGCGGCGACCTCGGTCACCACCGGCTGCAGCACCTGGTCGACGAACTGCAGGTACCCGCCGGGGGAGGGCTTGGAGTAGAGCGCGCGGGTGTTCCCGTTGATCGGGACGTCCAGCTGCTCGGGGGCCTGGCGGCCGTCGATCACCAGCGGCACGGACGTGATGCCGTCGGCCAGCAGCAGGTCGGTGTCCCAGCGGTCGCGCAGCCGCTCGTCGGAGGCCGGGTCCAGGGCGTCCCAGGCCTCCCGGACGGCGGTCAGCTCGCTGATCGCGAAGCCGGCCGAGAAGGGCACCAGGCGGCCGACGGGCGCGCCGAGCTCCAGCGGGAGGAGCAGGTCGCGGTCGGACTCGACGTGCTTGAGCCGCAGCCGGGCACCGGCCAGGTCGGCGCCGGAGGCCACCGTGCCGGCCACCGTGACCTCGCCGCGCGAGGCGGTCACCTCGGTCGCCCGGGCGCGCACCCGCTCGACCCGCAGGTAGACGTGGTTGTCCCGGAGCCACGGCACGATCCGGACGTCCGGCTCGACCCACTGCACCGGCAGGTTCTCGGCGGTGTCGCTCCAGCCGCCCGAGATCCGGCCCTTGTAGACGCCGCCCTTGCCGACGCCCGCGATCAGCACCCGCCAGGAGCCGTCCTTCCACTGGCCCCGGTGCTTGAGCCGCTTGGGGTCGATGGACGCGCTGAAGCCGGCCCAGTCGCAGCTGTAGAGGTCGTGCTGCGAGCTGGAGGTCGCCTCCGGGCTGTACATCGCCTTGGTCTGCACGGCGAGTACCCGGCGGCCCTTGGCCTCGCGCAGCACCAGCACCTTGACCATGTCGTGCCGGTTCTCGGCGCCCAGGTGCTCGGGGAAGGCGTGCCCGGTGATCTGCAGCTTGCCGTCGACCCAGGCGGAGTCGTACAGGCGGCTGCGCATCACCAGCGCGTTGTCCAGGCGCAGCACGTCGGTCGGCACGCTCTTGCGGCCGCCGCGCAGGAAGGGGTAGTCCGCGTACGGGCGCAGCAGGCCGCGCGCGGGGGCGGCGCCGTTGCTGTCCTTCTCGAACTTCATCTGCGCGACGAACTCGTCCATCCGGTTCGCCAGGGTCAGGTGGTACTTGAGCCGCAGCGGTGCGCGGAGCTTGCGGACCTGCGCGGGGCCGATGGCGCGGAGCAGGCGGCTGACGGACTCCTGGTAGGCCTGGTTGTAGGCCGCGTCGCCCTCGATGATCGGCCAGAAGAACATCGGGATCTCCTCGACGAGGTTGTTCTCGTCGTAGAAGTCCAGGTGCTCGCGGTACTTGGGGTCCTCCTGCGCCTGCAGCCAGGCGCGGACGAGCTCCATCGACTTGACCCGGTCGATGACCGTCTTGGGGTTGGTCTTCATCTGCGTGATCGACATCTCGCCGACCTCGCGCTCGCGCCAGTGGTAGATCGGCTCGGAGAGCACGTCGACGCTGGTGGCGAGGAAGTGGTGCGGCACGGTGACCGGCGCGTCCTCGTACAGGATGCCCTCGGGGTAGAGCACGCCCGCCGCGTCGAAGAACGACCGGCGGTAGACCTTGTTCCACGCGGTGCGGTCGGTGACCAGCGACGGGATCTCGGTGATGTGCGTCTTGAGCCGGGTCTCCTTGAACGGCTTGCGGTGGCCGCCCGACGGGTAGTAGCCGACGGCGCGGAAGCGCAGCACGTTGCCGGTGACGAAGTCCGAGCCGGTCTCCTCCAGCGTGCCGATCATCAGCTCGTACGCGCTCGGCGGCATGGTGTCGTCACTGTCGACGAAGTTCAGGAACTCGGAGTCCGGGCTGATGTGCCGGTAGCCGGTGTTGCGGGCCGCGCCGAGGCCCTTGTTCACCTGCTTCACGAGCCGGAAGCGGGAGTCCTTGGCGGCGTAGGCCTCGGCGATCGCCGCGCTGCCGTCCTTCGAACCGTCGTCGACCATGACGCATTCGAGGTCGTCGAAGGTCTGGGCGGCGATCGAGTCCAGGCACTCCTCTAGGTAGCGCTCGACGTTGTAGATCGGGACGACGACGGAGAGGCGGGGGGCCATCGGTGCGCGGGCCTTTCATCGGGGACGTGCGACCAAGCTGCGGCCGGTCGTGGTGACGAGCCGGGCACGGGTGCACGGCGATCCTACCCGGCCGTCCTCGCCGGGCCCGGGAGCCCGCTGGTCGCGGGCCCGGGACGTCGGCGGCGGGCGGGTCAGGGGACGATGCCGACCAGGATGTACTCGTTGTACTTGAACACCTTCCCCGCGGCCTCGGGCAGCGGGAAGGAGTAGCTGCGGTCGACCCGCAGCCCGGCCCGCTCCGCGTAGTCGCGCAGGCCCTCGAAGTCCACGAAGCGCACATGGGTCGGGTCGGACTTGTAGCCCGCCGCCTGCGGCGTGATCAGCACCACCTTGCCGCCGGACCGGATGCTCGGCAGATAGCTCTTCAGCAGCTGCTCGCAGGTCTCCAGATCCAGGTGCTCCAGCACGTGCGCGACCAGCAGCGAGTCGAAGGCACCGGGCCGGCTCAGCTCCGGGTCGGCCTCGAACTCGTCGGCGGTGTAGGCGATCAGGCCGCGGGCGCGGGCGGTGGCGACCGAGGTCTCGTTGTGGTCCACGCCGACGCTGCCCGGGTCGCAGTTCTGCAGGTTGCGGCCGACGCCGCAGCCCACGTCCAGCACCCGGCCGAGCTGGAGCCGCTTGAGGTTCCAGCGGTAGGGCGCCTGGGTGGGCAGCAGGCGCTTGATGCCGGACTGCTCCAGGGTCACCAGGCGCTCCGTGTAGGAGGCGTCGGCGGTGGCGCCGCCGGTGGGCGAGCCGGGCTTCGGCGACTCGGGGGCTTCGGACATGGGCGGGGCCTCTCCAGGCTTCGACGCAGGGCGCGGCAAGTGAGCTGCGACACGATGGTACGACGGCCCCGGGCCGCCCGAGCGGCCCGTCCGGCGGGGCGCGGGCGGGCGGACCGGGGCAGGTCCCGGGGCAGGTCCCGGGGGGTGCGCGCACCTCCCCGCGCCGGTTAGTCTGCGGCCGGGCCCAGCCCTGCCCCTGCCCAGGCGGTCCCGGGACGCTTCCCCCGGCGTCCGGTGATCTCCGGCGACTGAGCGTCCCCCTAGAATGAGTCGCAAATGCCCCGCTTCAGCGTGATCGTCCCGGTGTACCAGGTGCAGGACTACCTGGCCGAGTGCCTCGACTCGGTACTGTCCCAGTCGTGCGCCGACTTCGAGCTGATCGCGGTCGACGACCGCTCACCGGACGGCTGCGGCGCCCTCCTGGACGAGTACGCCACCCGGGACGACCGCCTCCGGGTACTGCACCTGCCCGCCAACGTCGGCCTCGGGCGCGCCCGCAACGCCGGGCTGGCGGCCGCCACCGGCGACTACGTGATCTTCCTGGACAGCGACGACACCCTCACCCCCGGGCTGCTCGCCGCCGTCGAGGACCGCCTGGGCACCTGCCAGGACCCGGACATCCTGGTCTACGACTACGCCCGCAGCTACGCCGACGGCCGGGCCGTGCGGAGCAACTCCGCCCCGATCTTCGCCCGCCCGGGTGCGGACGTCTTCGACCTCGACCAGCGGCCCGACCTGCTCGACCTGCTGATGGTGGTCTGGAACAAGGCGTACCGCCGCGGCTACATCGAGGAGCAGGGCCTGACCTTCCCGGCCGGCTACTACGAGGACACGCCGTGGACCTTCCCGGCCCTCCTCGCCGCGCACCGGATCACCATGCTCGACCTGGTCGGCGTCCACTACCGCCAGCGCGAAGAGGGCGGGAACATACTCGCCACCGCGAGCCGCAAGCACTTCGACGTCTTCGCCCAGTACGACCTGGTCTTCGCCTTCCTCGACCGCCGCCCCGACCTCGCCCGCTGGCGCCCCGTGGTCTACGGCCGGATGGTGCACCACCTCAACACCGTGGTCAGCAAGCCCGGCCGCATCCCGCCCGGCGACCGCCGCGAGTACTTCCGCCGCGCGGCCGAGCACTGCGGACGCCTCCGCCCGGACGACTACCGCCCCGACCCCGGCGCCGGCGGCCTGCGCACCGAACTCCTCAGCCACGGCCGCTACCTCACCTACCAGGGCGTCCGCGCCCTGGCCCGCGGCCGGCACGTCGTCGCCAAGGCCGCCCGCAGGGCCTGAACCAGCCGCTCACGCATCAGCCATGCACCTCCTCAGGGGCGCGGGGAACTGCGCGAGGTAGGCACGACGTAGCCGCACGTCCGCTCGCCGACCAGCCATGCACCCCCCCAGGGGCGCGGGGAACTGCGCGAAACGGGAGTGATGGTGGTGCACGGTTGATCGCGCAGTTCCCCGCGCCCCTGATCTGGTTGCCCAGTCGCATCCGCCGAAGGAGTGACGCGGCGCAACCTCCGGGCAGACCGATCGTTTCGCAGGGCTGGTCCTCCCTCCGACGGAAGCCGAGCCGCATGACGGACGCGGACACCGCGACCCCCGCAGATCCCGGTCTCCGTCCCGGGCGGGCGGGCGGCGGGCGAGGGTGGGCCGCGGCGCCGGTGGGTGCCGCCGTGCTGCTGGGTGCTCCGCCGGTCCTCCACGTGCTCGACGCGGATCTGCTCACGCTCGCGCTGCTCTGGGGGGCCGCCGCGTTCCAGTTCCGTTCCCGGCTGACCGTGCTGGACCGGCTGGTGCTCGCGGCCGGGCTGCTCACCGGGTGGTTCTGCCTGCTCGGTGTGCTCGCCTCGGTCTGGCCGTGGGGTCTGCGACCGGTGGCCCTGGCGGAGGCGACGGCGCTGCCGCTGGCGCTGGCGACCCTGACGGTCAACCGGCACCGGGTTCTCCGGCTCCGGCTTCCGGTCCGACCGCCGCTCGGCGACTGGCTGCTGGTGCTGACCGTTGCCGCCGCGGGCTGGTTCTCTCTCCGTCCGCTGCTCGCGGTGGGTGTCACCGGCCGGCTCGCCGCGCTGTACCAGGGTGAGGACCTGGCCCGGCACTTCGCGCTCTACGACAGCGTACTGCGGTTCGGCGGCTACCTCACCTTCCACCGCGCGCAGGCGGCCGTCCCGCTGGAGGAGGGCTTCCAGAGCTATCCGCAGGGCAGTCACCTGACTCTCGCGGTGCTCACCGAGTTCGCCCGCAACGGGGACGTGCCGACGGAGGCGGCGACCGCGCTCGGGACTTTCGTCCTGCTCGCCGCCGGTGTGCTCACGGCCTTCGTCGGGGCGGTGGTCTGGGCCGCCCGCCGGGCGGCCGGGCCCGCACTGGGCGGGTGGGCCGTGCTGCCGCTCTGCGTGGCGGTCGGCGGCTACCTCGTCCTGGCCGAGGGCACACCACTGCTGCTGGTCGGGTTCGAGAGCGAGCTCTTCGGCTTGGCGCTGCTCGCGCTGCTCACCGCCGTGGTCTGCCGCCCGGTCGGCCGGACGGGCGAACAGCTGCTGCTGCTCGGGGCGTTGACGGTCGGGGTGTCCTTCTCCTACTACCTGCTGCTGGCCGTCGCCGGGCCGCTGCTGCTGCTCTGGGCGGTGGTGCACCGCCGCCGTCGGCCGCGGATGCCGGCCCGCACGGCGGCGGCCGCCGTGGTCACGGGCGCCGCCGCCGTGCTGCCGGTGCTGGCGAACTGGAAGCAGGCCAACTCGGCCGAGGCGCTGGTGATCCCGGGCGGCGTGCTGCCGGTCGGCCGGCACCTGCTGCTGCCGCTGCTCGCGCTGACCGTGCTCGGCCTGCTCACCGCGCCCGCCCGCCGTAATCCGGTCCGGCGGGCGGCGCTCGGCGCGGTGGCGGTGGCCGGGGCCGTCGCGGTGGCGGTGATGCGCTATCAGGTCGCCACGACCGGGAAGACCTCGTACTACTACGAGAAGCTGCTGCACCCGGTGTTCGTGGTGACCCTGATCGCGCTCGGCGCCGCGGTCGTCCCCGTCGCCGGGGCGCTGGTGCCGCGTCAGGCAACGGGCAGGCGCCGGTCGCCGTGGCCGGTCCAGGCGGGGTGGGCCGTGCTGACGGCCGCCGCACTGTTCCTCACGCTGGTCCTGAACGCGAAGCCGGACCGTGGCGGGCCCAGCGCCGCCGACGTGTACCGGCACGGCCTGCGGGCGGCCCCGGCGAGCGCGCTGCTGGTCACCACGGTGGCGGCGAGCCGTCCGGTGCCCGACCCGCGGATCGGGGTGCTGCTGGTCGATCCGCACGGCGGCGAGGACCCGCGTGCCGCCGAGGGCAACCTCTGGCTCGGCGTGCTGGCCCGGGACAACGGGCTCTCCTGGCGGGCCTGGCTCTGGGGCCGCCGGCACCGATCGGCCCAGGAGATCGTCGACTTCGCCGACGCCTCGCCGGTGCCGATGCGGGTCTACCTCGACGATCCCGTCCTGGCGGCCGACACCGTCGCCCTGGCCGGTCCGGGCCGGCTCGCCGAGCTCGACGTCGCGCTGATCCGGTACGACCCGAGGGGCCGTCCGGTCGTCGTTGCCCCGTTCGGGGGAACTCCGCCCGCGCTGGAGTGACCTGCCCGCCGGTCCGTCGTTACGCCGATTGCAGTGCCGGAGGACTGCCCGGCACCAGAGCGTCCGGCGGGCGTCCGGTTCACCTCCCGACGGAAGCGGACACCATGCCGGACGTGGCCATCGAGGCTCCCGACGAACCCCAGGCCCACGACGACCCCCAGTTCCTCCAGGACGGTCCCGGACAGTCCGCCGACCCGCCCGGCAGGCGCCACCCGCGCGGGCTGTTCGCACCCGTCGGCGAAGCGGTCGTCGCGCTCGCCGTCGGGGTCGGGTTCATGCTCTGGGCCCGCGACATCAGCGTCGACCCGCTGATCCGGGTCGGCCAGGTCAGCGGACTCGCCAAGCTCCAGTTCCGGGCCGCGCTGGTGGCGCTGCCGGTGCTCGCCGCCGTCCTGTTCACGGCGTACCGGTCCGACCGCCGCCGCCACGGCCTGGTGCTGCGGCTGGGCTGCGCGGCCGTCGCGGGCCTGGGCACCGGCATCGTGGCAGGCGGCATCGCCGTCGCGCTGCGCGGCACCCCGTGGGGGCTCGGGGGCCAGGACGGCGACCCGGGCACCCTGCAGTCCTACGCCGAGTCCTACCTGCGCGGCGAGGGGCTGCCCGGCCTCTACCCGCCCGGCTTCATCGTGCTGCTCGCCGAGTGGGCCAAGTACCTGAGGCACGGCCAGGTCGGCTTCGCGCTCAAGGACGTCCAGCTCCTGCTCAGCGCCGTCTTCGGCCCGCTCTGCTACCTGGCCTGGCGCACCCTGCTCCGCCCGGCCTGGGCACTGGCCGTCGCGCTCCCCGCCTCGATCGTCTTCCTGGACCCGATCCGCCCCTACAGCCACCTGGTGATGGTGGTGCTGCTGCCGGTCCTCGGCCGGCTGCTCACCGAACTCACCCGGGTGCGCGGCCGGACCGTCCGGTCGGTGCTGCTGCGCGGCGCGGTACTCGGCGCGGTGCTCGGGGTGCTCTTCCTCACCTACTCCGGCTGGTTCGTCTGGTCCGTGCCCGGCGTGCTGGTGGCGGTCCTCGCGCTCGTCCCGTGGCAGCACGGCCGCGCCGCGCTGCTCCGGGCGGCCGCGCTGCTCGGGGCCACCGGTCTCACCGCCGCCCTGGTCGGCGCGCCGCTGCTGACCCGGATGCTCGCCAACGGCGCGAACGCGGTCGACCGGTACGCGTACTTCGACGTCTACATCGACCCGGCGTACGTGATGGGCTGGCGCTCCGACCGCTCCGGCTGGCCGCCCTCCTGGGCCTGGCCGCCGCCCGGCGGGCTGGCCGGGCAGGACGCCGTCACCCTGCTGGTGCTGGCCGGGCTGGCGCTCGCGCTGGCCCTCGGGCTGCGCCGCCCGCCGGTGGTCGCCGCGCTGGCCGCCCTCGCCAGCGCCTGGGTGCTGCGCTTCTGGTTCGCCGGGCACATGCAGCGGGACCAGGCGGTGATGCTCTACCCGCGCACCACCTGGCAGATCCTCTACTGCCTGCTGGCGCTCACCGTGCTCGCCGCGATGCTGCTGGCGGGCGGGGTCCGGAGCACCTGGTCCCGCCTGACGGCCGGGCAGCCGGTGCGGCTGCCCCGCTTCCTCGGCCGGCGGCTGGCGGCGGGCTCGCTCTGCGGCCTGGCGCTGTTCGGCGCGATGGCCGCCTCCTGGTCCGCCAACCGCTACATGCCGACCGACCCGGCGCAGCACACCATGGGCCTGGACGCCTGGCGCTCGCACACCCTGGAGCGCGCCGACGGCAGCTGCCCGCTGTACGCCCCCAGGCACACCTGCACGCCCCCGCACGAGCTCAGCCGTCCGCAGGACAGCACGGACACCCGGCTCTGGTGCGGCAACGTCTCCTTCCAGAACTGGGCGGCCTACTGCGGCGGCCGGCCCCCGAGCGGGTGACACCGGTCAACCCGGGACCGGCCGGGTAGCCCTGCGGCGGCGCTACCTGCGCGGACCCGGCTCGTTCAGCACGGTGGACCGTCCCCTCGCGGTCCGCCGTACCAGCGAAGGAGCAGTGCCCATGACCGGAACCGGTCTGACCACCGAGGCCCCGAGGCCCGTCGAACCGGCCGTGCTCGGCGACGTCCCGGGCTGGTTCTGGGACCTCGACCGGCACGCCTTCGACTGGTTCCTGGACCGCCAGGAGGTCACCGGCCTGACCGGCGACCTGCTGGAACTGGGTGCCTACCTCGGCCGCAGCGCCATCGTGATGGGCCGCCACCTGCGGCCCGGCGAGAAGTTCACGGTCTGCGACCTCTTCGACTCGGACGCGCCGGACGAGGACAACGCCGCCGAGATGCACATGTCCTACCGCCGGACCCTCACCCGGGAGGCGTTCGAGACCAACTACCTGGCCTTCCACGACGAGCTTCCGACCCTGATCCAGGCGCCGACCTCGGTGCTGGCCGACGGGCGGGTCAAGGCCGGCAGCTGCCGCTTCGTGCACGTCGACGCCTCGCACCTGTACGAGCACGTGGCCGGCGACATCCAGGTGGCCCGCGCCGCACTGCGGACCGCCGGGGTGCTGGTGCTGGACGACTACCGCTCCGCCCACACCCCCGGCGTGGCCGCCGCCACCTGGGAGGCGGTGTTCAACCAGGGGCTGCGGCCGATCTGCCTGACCGAGTGCAAGTTCTACGGCACCTGGGGGGACCCGGAGCCGTTCCAGCGGGAGCTGATCCGGGCCTCCGGCGGCGCCGAAGGCTGCCGGGTCGTCACGGACACCATCGCGGGCCAACGGGTGCTCCGGCTCGGCGGAGCGCCCAGCCCGGTCCCGTTCTTCCCGGTCTCCCGGCACCACGACCGGATCGCCGAGCAGGCCGAGCAGCTCGCCGCCGAGCACGCGGCCGAGCGGGCCGCCGGGCAGCTCGCCGCCCGCCGTGCCGCTGCCGCCGCCGCCCGCCGGCCCGTCGCCGTCGCCCGCCGGGTCGCGGCGGACCTGCTCCCGCCCGTCCTCACCGGCGCGCTGCGCCGGGCGCGCCGCCGGGGCTGAGGCGGCGGCGTGCGGGGTATACAGGTCGGACTCGTCCTTCTCGCGCCTACGGGTCTCATCGCCTACGGGCGCCTGCGCACCGTGGGAGCGCCCGTGGAGTTCCTGGCCAAGCTGCCACTGGTCGGCCCGCTGTTCGCCCGACTGCTGCGCAGCCGCCCCTACCTGACGTACGCGCACTTCACGGCGGCCCAGGGCAACCGGCTCGCCGGGGCGGTGACCTTCTTCGGCTTCCTCGCGCTCTTCCCGCTGCTCACCGTCGCGCTGGCGGTCGCCGTCGCGACCCTGAGCGACTCCCGGGTGCACGAGTTGCAGGACAAGATCTCGGAGCAGGTCCCCGGCCTCTCCGGCTCGCTCGACCTGCCCGGCCTGATCGCCAACGCCGGGACGATCGGGCTGGTCAGCGGCGTACTGCTGCTGCTCTCCGGGCTCGGCTGGGTGAACACCATGCGCGGCAGCATCCGCGACGTCTGGCAACTGCCCCAGGAGCCGGGCAACGTGGTGGTCCGCAAGATCTGGGACTGCGTGGTGCTGCTGGGCCTCGGCCTGATCACGGCGGTCTCGCTCGGCGCCTCCGCCGTCGCGGTCACCCTGGCCAAGCGGGTCGCGAACGGGATCGGGCTGGGCGGAGCCCCCGGGCGCGCCCTGCTCGGCGGGGCCGGTGTGCTGATCGCGGTGGCCGCCAGCACCGCGATGTTCGCCTACCTGCTGGCCCCCTTCCCGAGGATCCGCGGCCAGCACCGCCGCGACCTGCTCCAGGGGGCGCTGATCGGGGCGGTCGGCTTCGAGCTGCTGAAGCAACTGCTCTCCTCGTACCTGGGCGGGGTGGCGGGCAAGAGCGTGTACGGCGCGTTCGGCGTGCCGGTGGCGCTGCTGCTCTGGATCAACTTCGTCAGCCGGCTGCTGATGTACTGCGTCTCCTGGACGGCCCTGGCCGATCCGGCCGCCGCCCGGCGGCGGGCCAGGGAGCACGCCCTGGCGGAGCTCGAAGCGGCCGCCGACCAGAACGGCGTACCCTCTGCCCAACGACCCCCGATGTGACTAGGATCACGCGCAGTCCGGCCCGTTCCCCCCAGGGCCGCGTACCACCCAGCGGCATCCCCCCGCGCCGCCGTTCCTGGAGAGACCCGTGACCGCTCCCGTCCTCGCCCCCGCTCCGCGCACCCCGAACGACGTCCCCGGCTGGTTCTGGAAGGTCGACCAGGAGGCCTTCGACTGGTTCCTCGACAGCCAGACCGCAGCCGGCCTGACCGGGGACATCCTGGAGCTGGGAACCTACCTGGGCCGCAGCGCGGTGCTGCTCGGCGGCCACCTGCGGCCCGGCGAGAAGTTCACCGTCTGCGACCTCTTCGACTCCTCGGCCCCCGACGAGGAGAACGCCGCCGAGATGGCGATGTCGTACCGCAAGACACTCACCCGGCAGGCGTTCGAGGCCAACTACCTGGCCTTCCACGAACGGCTGCCGGAGGTGATCCAGGCGCCGACCTCGGTGCTCGCCGACGGGCGGGTCGGGGCGGGCAGCTGCCGCTTCGTGCACGTCGACGCCTCGCACCTGTACGAGCACGTGGCCGGCGACATCCAGGTGGCCCGCGCGGCGCTCGCCGAGGACGGCCTGGTGGTGCTGGACGACTACCGCTCCCCGCACACCCCGGGCGTCGCGGCGGCGGTCTGGGAGGCGGTGGCCGTCCACGGCCTGCGGCCGGTCTGCCTCACACCCGAGAAGTTCTACGGCACCTGGGGCGACGCGGAGGCGGCCAAGCAGGCCCTGCTCGCCCGCGACTGGCGCGGCGAAGGCTTCCGCCTGGACGAGGACGTCATCGCCGGCGCGACCGTCCTGCGGCTCGCCTGGGACGGCGTCCCGCCCCAGCCCCGCCCCCAACGCTCGGCCGTCCGCCGCCTCGCCCTCGACCTCCTCCCCCCGGCCGTCACCCGAGCCATCCGCCGCGCCCGCTGACCCGCTCACTCCGTTCGCGGGCAACCACGGCAGGGGCGCGACCGATCTGTGGGCATACGGGCAACCACAAACAGGGGCGCGGGGAACTGCGCGCGCAACCGTGCACCTACGTCGTGCCCTGGTCGCGCAGTTCTCCCCCAGCCTTCGGCCGGGAGGTGCCCCCACGCGCCCCTGTAGGAACCCGCTCCCGAACGTCAACCAACGCCCCGGGGGGGACCCACCCCCGGAGGGTCACCCACGCCGGAGGGCGGTCGCGCCCACCGGCTCCGGGACCGTCATCGGGTCGGTGAGCAGGACGGCCCGCTGCCGGCTGCGGTAGCGCCGGCGTCGGCGCTGCGCCCGGAAGCGGAGCAGCGCCGCCGCCGCTGCGGCCGAGCAGACCCCGGCCGCCAGCCACCCCACCGCGCCGACCCGCTCGCCGCCGCCCGGAGCCGTCGCCGCCGTGTGCGTCTGTGCCTTGGCGGCCGCGGGTGCCGCCTGTGCGGGCGCTTGCGCGGGCGTCTGCGCTGCCGCCGCAGGCGCCCCCGCGGCGGGTTCGTCGACCAGGCGTCCGATCGGGGTGACCTTGCCGGCTGCCGCGAATCCCCAGTCGAGCAGCGCGGCCGTCTCGTCGTACACCTTCATGTACGTGGCCGGGTGCATCACGGTGACCAGCAGGGTCCGCCCGCCGCGTTCGGCCGCGCCGGCGAAGGTGGAGCCGGCGTTGGTGGTGAAGCCGTTCTTGACGCCGAGCAGCCCGGGGTACTTGCCGAGCAGGCGGTCGGTGTTGGCGATGCCGAAGCTCGCGCGCTGCCCGGTGGTCTTGTCCACCGCGCCGGGGAACTGGGCGGTCTGGGTCGCGCAGTACGTCCGGAAGTCCGCGTTGCGCAGCCCGGCGCGGGCGAACAGCGTCAGGTCGTAGGCCGAGGAGAGCTGGCCGTCGGTGTCGTAGCCGTCGGGGGAGACCACGTGGGTGTCGCGGGCCTGCATCGCGTCGGCGCGGGCCTGCATCTGGGCGACGGTCTGGTCGATCCCGCCGTTCATGTGGGCGAGGACGTGCACCGCGTCGTTGCCCGAGCTGAGGAAGACCCCGCGCCAGAGGTCCTCCACCCGGTAGTCGAGGTCCTCCTTGACGCCGACCAGGCTGCTGCCCTCGCCGAGGCCGGCGAGTTCGGCGGGGGTCACCCGGTGCACCGCCGTCCGGTCGAACTTGGGCAGCACGGTGTCCGCGAACAGCATCTTCAGCGTGCTCGCGGGGGGCAGCCGCAGGTGCGCGTTGTTCGCGGCCAGCACCTCGCCCGTCCCGGCGTCGGCCACCACCCAGGACTCGCCGGTCAGGTCCTCGGGCAGGGCGGGGGCGCCGGGCTTGGCGGCCAGCTGGACACCGGACAGGCCGAGCCGTTCGCCGCCGATCGCGGACCGGGTGGGGGGCGGGGCGTCCCGGGGGGCGTCCAGGGGGGCTCCGGCGGCGGCACAGAGCGAGACGGCGGCGGTGACCGCGGCGCAGCGAAGGGGGAGGTTACTGACTGTCGGCACCTCGTGACCGTACCCAGCGGGCCGGCCGCAGGCCCGCCGCGCCGCCCGCGTCCCCCGGACGAGTGCCGGTCGCTGGGCCGTCCGGCCGAGTGCTCATACTGGGAGGCGACCGTGCCCGGACCCGCCCAAGGACCTCCCCCATGAAGCTCAGCCGCCGCACCTCCTGGTTCCTCGCCGCCTTCGGCGTCTGGTCCATGATCATCTGGACCACTTTCGTGAAGAATCTCTGGAAGGACTCCGCGCACCAGGCCTTCACCAACGGCGACCACTCCCACCCGACGGCGTTCTTCTGGATCCACCTCACCCTCGCGGTGACGTCCTTCGTCCTCGGCGTCCTGGTCGGCGTGGTCGGCCTCCGCGGCTTGCGGTCCGACCGCACCGAGTAGACAGACGATCAGCCACAGCCAGGGGCGCGAGGGTGCGCTGGGCGGAGGGCGCGGCGCCGTTCCTTCCGGTTTCGCGCTATTGGTTGCCCAGAAGCGCCGAAGGGCCCGTCCGGTGGGTACCGGACGGGCCCTCAGGTGTTCAAGGACTAGAAGCGGCGGGTGACCAGCGCCCGCTTCACTTCCTGGATCGCCTTGGTGACCTCGATGCCACGGGGGCAGGCCTCGGAGCAGTTGAAGGTGGTCCGGCAGCGCCAGACGCCCTCGCGGTCGTTCAGGATCTCCAGGCGCTGCTCGGCGCCCTCGTCACGCGAGTCGAAGATGAAGCGGTGCGCGTTGACGATCGCGGCCGGGCCGAAGTACTGGCCGTCGTTCCAGAAGACCGGGCAGGACGACGTGCACGCGGCGCACAGGATGCACTTGGTGGTGTCGTCGAAGCGCTCGCGGTCCTCGGCGGTCTGCAGGCGCTCGCGGGTCGGCTCGTTCCCGTTGGTGATCAGGAACGGCATGACGTCCTTGTACGCCTGGAAGAACGGGTCCATGTCCACGATCAGGTCCTTGAGGACCGTGAGGCCCTTGATGGCCTCGATCGTGATCGGCTTCTCCGGGTTGACGTCCTTGATCAGGGTCTTGCAGGCCAGACGGTTGCGGCCGTTGATCCGCATCGCGTCCGAGCCGCAGATCCCGTGCGCGCAGGAACGGCGGTAGGTGAGGGTGCCGTCCTGCTCCCACTTGATCTTGTTGAGCGCGTCGAGGACGCGCTCCTTCGGGTCCAGCTCCAGCTGGTAGTCGACCCACACCGGGTCCGGGTGCTCCTCCGGGTTGAACCGGCGGATCCGGACCGTGACGGTGATCAGCTTGACGCCGCCCAGCTCGGCCGCGTCCAGAGCGGCCGAGTGCTTCTCCACAGTCGGAGTGCTCATCAGTACTTACGCTCCATCGGCTGGTAGCGGGTCGTGACGACCGGCTTGTAGTCGAGGCGGATGGAGGTGGTGCCGTCGGCCGCCACCTCCTGGTACGCCATGGTGTGCTGCATGAACTTCTTGTCGTCGCGGGTCGGGAAGTCCTCGCGGTAGTGACCGCCGCGCGACTCCTCACGGGCCAGCGCGGAGACCGCCAGCACCTCGGCCAGGTCGAGCAGGTTGCCCAGCTCCACGGCCTCCAGGAGGTCCGTGTTGTAGCGCTGGCCCTTGTCCTGGATCGCGACGTTCTTGTACCGCTCACGCAGCGCGGCGATGTCCGAGACGGCCTGCTTCAGCGTCTCGCCGGTGCGGTAGACCATGGCGTTGGTGTCCATGGACTCCTGCAGCTCCTTGCGGATCTGCGCGACCGACTCCGTCCCGGTGGACTCGCGCAGGCCGTCGACCAGCGCCTGCACCTTCTCGGCCGGGTTCTCGGGCAGCTCGGTGTAGTCCACCGTCTCGGCGTAGTTCGCGGCGGCGATGCCGGCCCGCTTGCCGAAGACGTTGATGTCCAGCAGCGAGTTGGTGCCCAGGCGGTTGGCGCCGTGCACGGAGACACAGGCGACCTCGCCGGCCGCGTAGAGGCCGGGGACCACGTCGGTGTTGTTGCGCAGCACCTCGCCCTCGACGTTGGTCGGGATGCCGCCCATGGCGTAGTGCGCGGTGGGCTGGATCGGGATCGGGTCCGTGTAGGGCTCGATGCCGAGGTAGGTCCGCGCGAACTCCGTGATGTCCGGGAGCTTGGCGTCCAGCTGCTCCGGCGGAAGGTGCGTCAGGTCCAGGTAGACGTGGTCGCCGTCCGGGCCGCAGCCGCGACCCTCGCGGATCTCGGTGTAGATGGCACGCGAGCACACGTCACGGGACGCGAGGTCCTTCATGACGGGGGCGTAGCGCTCCATGAAGCGCTCGCCGTCCTTGTTGCGCAGGATGCCGCCCTCGCCACGCGCACCCTCGGTGAGGAGGATGCCCATGCGCCAGATGCCCGTCGGGTGGAACTGGAAGAACTCCATGTCCTCCAGCGGCAGGCCGCGGCGGTACACCAGGGCCTGGCCGTCACCGGTGAGGGTGTGGGCGTTGGAGGTCACCTTGAAGAACTTGCCGGTGCCGCCGGAGGCGAAGACCACGGACTTCGCCTGGAAGACGTGGATCTCACCGGTCGCCAGCTCGTACGCGACCACGCCGGCGGTCTTGCCGTCGTTGATCAGCAGGTCGAGGACGTAGAACTCGTTGAAGAACTCGACGCCGTGCTTGACGCAGTTCTGGAACAGCGTCTGGAGGATCATGTGACCGGTGCGGTCCGCCGCGTAGCAGGAGCGGCGCACGGGCGCCTCACCGTGGTTGCGGGAGTGACCGCCGAAGCGGCGCTGGTCGATCCGGCCCTGCTCGGTGCGGGAGAAGGGGAGACCCATCTTCTCCAGGTCGAGGACGGCGTCGATGGCCTCCTTGCACATGATCTCGGCGGCGTCCTGGTCGACCAGGTAGTCACCACCCTTGACCGTGTCGAAGGTGTGCCACTCCCAGTTGTCCTCCTCGACGTTGGCGAGGGCGGCGCACATGCCGCCCTGAGCCGCGCCGGTGTGCGAACGCGTGGGGTACAGCTTGGTCAGCACGGCGGTACGGCTGCGCTGGGTCGACTCGATGGCCGCGCGCATGCCGGCGCCGCCGGCGCCGACGATGACGGTGTCGTACTTGTGAATCTGCATGGGGTGTCTGCTCGCCTCTGGGTTCTACGCCGATTAGATGTTCGGGTCGAAGGTGAAGATCACCAGGGTGCCGAGCAGGACCGTGAAGACGGTCGCGGCACCCATGAGGGCCTTCAGCCAGAAGCGCGTCGAATCCTTCTCGGCGTAGTCGTTGATAACCGTGCGCATGCCGTTGGAGCCGTGCAGCATGGCGAGCCAGAGCATCAGCAGGTCCCAGCCCTGCCAGAACGGCGAGGCCCAGCGGCCCGCCACGAAGGCGAAACCGATCTTGGAGACGCCGCCGTCCAGCACCAGCATGATCAGCAGGTGGCCGAGGATCAGCACCACCAGGACGACACCCGACAGGCGCATGAAGAGCCAGGCGAGCATCTCGAAGTTGGTCCGGGTGCGGCGCGGCGTCTTCTTGGTGCGAGTGCGCGGGGGCTCGACCACGAAGGCGTCGGCCGGGTTGCCGGTCCCGAGGCCCTGGCCGGTGTGGGCCTGGGCGGACGGGACGACGACGTCGTCAGCGTACGAGTAGTCCGTCGAGGACATGGCGGATCAGCCCCCGAACCAGGTGCGAAGGGTGTGCTGCAGGATCGGGTAGAAGGCGCCGGCCATCAGGACGACCCAGACACCCACCACGGACCAGAGCATCTGCTTCTGGTACTTGGGGCCCTTGGACCAGAAGTCCACCGCCACGACCCGCAGGCCGTTCAGCGCGTGGAACAGGATGGCGGCGGTCAGGCCGTACTCCATCAGGTTCACGAGCGGCGTCTTGTACGTCTGGATGACGGAGTCGTAAGCCTGGGGAGACACCCGCACAAGAGCGGTGTCGAGGACATGGGCGAACAGGAAGAAGAAAATGAGGACGCCGGTGACTCGATGAGCCACCCAACTCCACATGCCTTCCCGGCCGCGGTACAGCGTTCCAGCCGGCACGGAAAACCCTCCGGAAGCGGATTGGGGGCTCGGCCGGCTTCGGTGTCGGTCAGCCCGGCCGGGTACGGTCCTCCGGCCGCGAGCATCCTATCGACGCCGTGCGGCCCACCGCCTCCGGGGGTGTCAGGTGTGATCAATCAGGCACTCTCGGCCTAATAAATAAGGACTATGTCACGCTGAGTCGTCGTCCGCCTGCGCTACGGTGACCGCCTGCCCGCCGCCGGCCCACTCGACGAGGACTTCCGTGCCGCACCGACTCACCCCGATCGCCGCCCTCTGCTTACTCCTCACCGCCGGGTGCACCACCGTGGGCGCCTCCGCCGACCGGGCCGCCGCCTCCCGCGAGCTCACCGCCGTGCAGCTGCGCGCCGCCGTGCTCTCGGACGCCGACCTGGGCGCGGGGTACACCGTCACGGTGATGAAGCCCCCGCCGGGCGCCGTCGCGGCGGACACCGGGCGCGAGACGGCCGACGTGCCCGCCTGCCAACCCGTCCTGGACGCCGTCGGCCAGACGAACCCGGCCGCCGGGCCGCTGGCCGAGACCGACCTGAGCGTCAGCTCGGCGGCCGCACCGGACGCCGGTGTGTACGCGGGCCTGCTCGCCTTCCAGCCCGGGCGCGCCGCGCAGGTCCAGGAGGGGCTGGAGAAAGTGCTGGCCCAGTGCACGGCCTTCACCTCGGTCTCGACGGGCGGCAAGGGCGTGTCGGCGGCGCACAAGGGGGTCCGGACCAAGCACCGGCTGGCCCGGCTCGACACGCCCACTCCCGAGGGAGCGGACGGGGCCACGGCGTTCACCCTGACGAATGAATCCGCGACCGGGGTGCTGCTCCAGCGCGCCCTGCTCACCCGCACCGGTACGGCGCTCGCGGTGTTCAGCACCGTCGGGTCGGGCCAGGAGCAGGCCCCCGCGCCGGACGACCGGATCGTCCGGGCGCAGGTGGCCAAGCTCCGTACCGCGCAGGCCTGAGGCCCGGTGGCCGCCGCCGGTCAGGCCGAGCGGCCGGCGCCGGCCTCCGAGTGGTGCGAGGCGACCAGGTGCTCCAGCCGGGTCAGCGCTATCCTGCGGAGCTCCTCGGCCGCGACCAGCCGCTCCTCGTCCGGCTCGTTGGCCAGCCGGGTCCGGAGCGAGCTGAGGACGGTGTCGAGCATCTCCTCGGGGGCGACGCCCTCCAGACAGACCACGAAGACGTGGCCGAACCTGGCCTCGTACGCGGCGTGTGCCGCCCGGAGAGCGGTGTGCGCCGCCTGGCTGCCGGGTGCGCGCATGCCCAGCAGGGGCTGCGGCATCCAGCTCTCGTCCGCCAGCGCCTCGGTCAGATCGGCCGGACGCAGATCGTAGGAGGCCTCACTCGCGGCGGCGAGGAGTGACCCTATGTCGGGGTACGGGCGGTGGGCGGTGAGCCTTATGGCCCAGCGGTGGCTACCGCAACAGGCCAGCAGGGCCTCTTCGGCCGCACCGGGGTCGGCCTCGTTGAAACGGTGCAGCCCGAGCAGGGACGGCACCGTCTGGGGGTCCCCCCAGTCAGGGGCCGGGGGAGGGTCGAGACGCTGCGGCGGGACGTCGCTGGCCAGCGGGTCCTCCTCGTGAGGGCGGGAAGGTGTCAGGTCCTCCACGAGCATGGAGCACCGGCCGTGAAGGGTCCTGCAGTGGTAACGGCAGTGACGAACGTAGGTGCTGTGCGGTAGCGCGAAGTGCCGTGCGGAGGCGGGCCGGAAAAGTCCGAAAACCGTCCGGCCGGGCAGCGGCACCACGGTAGTTGAGGGTTAATCAGTTGGGGAGGGAGCGCGCCGAATTCACCCGATCGAGCTATCAAGTTGTGACGTTGACACTTGCAGGTCAGCCCCGTTCACCCCACGGGTCCACCCCCGGACCACGCGGGGCGGACCCGTGCGGGCGGACCCGTGGGCAGGCGGATCAGCCCCGGTGGACCTTGTGGTTGGCGGCCTGGGCACGCGGGCGGACCACCAGGAGGTCGATGTTGACGTGCGGCGGCCTGGTGACGGCCCAGGAGACGGTGTCCGCGACGTCCTCGGAGGTGAGCGGCTCCGCCACCCCCGCGTACACCGCCGCGGCCTTCTCCTCGTCACCCCGGAAGCGGGTGACCGCGAAGCCCTCGGACTTCACCATGCCCGGCGCGATCTCGATCACCCGGACCGGCTCGCCGCACAGTTCCAGCCGGAGCGTCCCGGCGATCGAGTGTGCGGCGGCCTTCGCGGCGATGTACCCGCCGCCGCCCTCGTACGAGGCCAGCGCCGCCGTCGAGGAGAGGATCAGCACGGTGCCGTCCCCGGTGGCCCGCAGGGCGGGCAGCAGGGCCTGGGTCATGTGCAGCACCCCGAGCACGTTCACCTCGTACATCGCCCGCCAGTCGGCCGGGTCGCCCTGCTCGACCGACTCCGCGCCGAACGCCCCGCCGGCGTTGTTGATCAGGACGTCCACCCGCCCGATCGCGGCGGCGAAGGCGTCCACGGCCGCCCGGTCGGTCACGTCCAGGGTGGCCGTCCGGGCCGAACCGCCCTGGTCGGCGATCTCCTTGGCCAGCGCCTCGATCCGGTCGGTACGGCGGGCGGTCAGCACCACCTCGAACCCGTCGGCCGCGAGCCGTCGCGCCGTCGCCGCGCCGATCCCGCTGCTCGCACCGGTGACCACTGCCACCTTCTGCTCGGTCATTGCCACTCCCTGGGGACAGTCAACTTCGGTCGGCCTGATCATCTCAATGGCCGTCCGGCCCGCGCCCGCGGGCCCGGCCGTGCCGCCCGCTCCGGAAGTGCCGGGAGCGGCCGGGAGGCCGGGAAGAGCCCGGGAGCGCCGGGAGCGGCCCGGAAACGCCGAATGGCCCGGAGCAGGAGCTCCGGGCCATTCAGACGGTCGTGTCAGTGCTTGGGCAGCTGGAACGACTTGAAGAAGTAGCGGCCGTCGGGGGTGCCGACACCGGTCGCGGTGTCGTAGCCCTTGGTCGCGGTGAGGCCGTAGTCGGCCCCGATCTTGTACAGGCGGACCTTCAGCGCGCCGCCGACCATACCGAGGTCGACCACGTTGCCGAACTTGTTGTGCACGGCGGAGTCGTTGACGTCGTGGAACGCCTTGGTGCCGGCCCGGTCGTAGATCGACGGGTTGGCGAAGCCGATCGCACGGCCGCCACGGGCCTGGATGGCGTCGGCCTGGATGGCCGCGTACTCCGGAGCGGCGACCGAGGTGCCGCCGTAGCCGCCCTCGCTGTACGCGCCGCCGGCCGGGGTGTAGCCGACCAGGGTGGCGGCGACCAGGTCACCGCTCATCGCGACGTCCGGGGTGGCACGCAGCGGGGTCGCCGACTTGGTGCCGTTCGCGGCCACGGTCGAGACCGAGTCCGGGACGACGCCCTTCTGGTACCACGGCTGCGGGAAGTCGGCCGAGACGCCGCCGCCACCACCGAAGTAGAAGAAGCCGGGCATCGGGGTCCAGGACTTCTGGTCGGCCGAGAGCACCGAGCGCTGGTCGCCCATCGAGACCTCGTGGCCGTACTGGCCGGCCTTGTTGCCGAGCTCCAGCGCGGTGCCGCCGACGGAGGTGATCCACGGCGAGGCGGACGGCCAGTCGGCCTGCGCCTGGTTGGTGTCGGCCTGGCAGTTCACACCGGTCTTGGCGGCGGTGGGGGAGCTGTCGCCGCAGTCACCGCTGGAGAAGGTGAAGCCGATGCCCTCGACCGCGCCCAGCTCGAAGATCTGGTTGTCGGCCGCGACGACGGCGGGGTCGATGTCCCCGCTCTTGCCGTGCATGATCTCGCCCCACGAGTTGGAGACGATGTCGGCCAGGTGGTTGTCGACGACCGACGCCATGGCGGCGTTGAGGTCACCGTCGTTGCAGGAGTTGGCACCGACGTAGGTGACCTGGGCGTCGGGCGCGAGCCCGTGCACCATCTCGACGTCGAGCGACTCCTCGCCCGACCAGTCGCCGCAGTCCTTCTGGCTGTTCCACTTGTCCGGAGTGACGACCTCCTTGTACTGCCCCGGTGCGAACGGCTGGTCGCCGTGCGCGGTGGAGAAGTGGTTGGCGTCCTGCTCCATGGTGGAGAGGCCGTAGGCGTCGATGATCGCGACGCGGGCACCCTTGCCGGTGACCTTCGCGTCCGTCACGCCGTACGCCTTGCGGATCTGCGACGGGATGTACGAGCAGGGGGCGAAAGGCTCGTTCTTCTCGTAGCCGGCCGGGGCGCCCTGGGCGGGCTTGGTGCCGTAGCCGTTCTCCGAGCAGGTCGCCACGGTGGGCAGGCCGGCGGCCGGCTTCGTGTTGGCGACGAGCGCGTTCGGGGCCGTCCGGGCGGCGGTCGCGTTGGCCGCGGCCTCCGCGTCCTTCACCGAGACGGCGTCGGAGATGACCCGGTGGGGCACGCTGCTGAGGTTGGAGACACCGAGCACCGCGCCGGCGACCGCGGCGGGCACGACGGCGTCCTTGGCGGGGGCGGTCTGGATGCCCGTCGCCGTGCGGTACGAGTGGATCGGCGCGCTGAACGCCTTGGCGAGGGCGCCGGTGTTGCCCGCGACGTCCAGGTAGTGGTTGCTGCTGGCCGTGACGGTGAGGCCGGCGCTCTTCAGCCAGGCGGTGACCGCCTTGACCTGGGCCGGGGTGGCGTCGAAACGGGCCTTGGCGTCCTCGGCGGACAGGAACTTCCCGTAGGAGTCCGAGTTCACGTCCGAGACGGACTTGGCGAGGGCGGCCAGACCGGCCTGGTCCTGGCCGGCCAGGTACACCCGGGCGCTGGCGGGGGTGGCGTCGGCGACGACACCGGCGTCGGTCTGCGGGGTGGCCCAGAAGGGGTGGCTGCCCGGGAGCTGCTTGGCGGTCTGCTCACCCGTCGGCGTTGCGGCGACGGAGGGACTGGCGACCGCGAGCGTTCCCAGGATCAGCGCGGTGGCGGCGGGAGCCGCGACGGCTATCCGGGAGAGCCGGCTGCGTGCTGCTGGCACGTGGGTTCCCCACTTCTCGGTAAGGACGGACCGTCATGCGCCTTCGTGAGGTCATGACGGAGCGGGCCACGGCCGGTGATCAGCCATGACACCGAAGTTGACTGTGCGGTAGTTGTTTATTCGGACAAGAGTGCGCAGCTCAAGACCTTGAACCAAAGCTTTGCCAGCGCATGACCAATCGGCCGGACATATCGGTCATGGACGCGCGTAGCTCGGCTTGCGCGCGTCTTCGCCACCCGCCGTCCACGTCCCGTGCGTCTCCTGTGCGTGTCCTGTGCGACCGTCGGTCGTTGCACAGGACGGTGATCACCGGGAAGGCGGCTGAAACGTGAAGTCATACCCAGCTTCGGAGCCGGTATGCGTCCATCCGGGCAGCCAAATCGGAGAAACCCAGCCAAAAGCAGCTCACCGGCCTACCCTTGTTGAGGTGAACCATCCTCAGCACGCCGATCAGGCGCCCCGCACCCCTGCCCGCCCCGGTTCCGACCTGCGCGCGCGGGTGCGCGCCTACGAGGCCGAGCTGATCGCCTTCCGCCGTGATCTGCACCGGCACCCCGAGTTGGGCCGTCAGGAGTTCCGCACCACCCGGCTGCTCCGCGAGCGCATGCTGGAGGCCGGCCTCTCGCCCCGGGTGCTCCCCGGCGGCACCGGGATGACCGTCGACATCGCACCGGCCGGCCTCAAGTCCGGCACGCCGGTGCTGGCCTTCCGGGCGGACATCGACGCACTGCCGATCGATGACGCCAAGTCAGACGTCCCCTACCGCTCGACACTTCCGGGCCGGGCGCACGCCTGCGGGCACGACGTGCACACCTCGGTCGTGCTGGGCACCGCGCTGGTCCTGGCGCAGGCCGCCCGGACGGGGGAGTTGAAGCAGCCGGTGCGGTTGATCTTCCAGCCCGCCGAGGAGGTGATGCCGGGCGGTGCGCTCGACGTCATCAAGGCGGGCGGGATGGAGGGTGTCGGCCGGATCTTCGCGGTGCACTGCGACCCGAAGGTGAGCGTCGGCCGGATCGGGCTGAAGACCGGCGCGATCACCTCGGCCTGCGACCTGCTCTCGCTGAAGCTGGACGGCCCCGGCGGTCACACCGCCCGGCCGTACCTGACCACCGACCTGGTCACCGCGATCGCCCGGATGGCGGCCGACCTGCCGCCGGCGCTGGCCCGCCGGCTGGACCCGCGCTGGGGCGTCAGCCTGGTCTGGGGCCGGATCGCGGCCGGCTCGGCGCCGAACGTCATCCCGCAGCACGCCGAGCTGGAGGGCACCGTCCGCTGCCTGGAGCTGGCGGGCTGGCGCGAGGCGCCCGAGGTGCTGCACGAGCTGATCGCGAGGATCGCCGAGACCCACCGGGCGAAGTGGACGCTCGACTACCACCGGGGGGTGCCGCCGGTGGTGAACGAGGCCGACTCGATCGCCCAGTTCGAGACGGCGATGACGGCCCGCTTCGGCGCGGGCGGCGGCCCGGTGCCCGCCGGCGGGCCGGTGGTGGAGGACACCGAGCAGAGCCTCGGGGGCGAGGACTTCTCCTGGTACCTGGAGCACGCCCCCGGCGCCCTGGCCCGGCTGGGCGTCCGGCCGCCGCACGACTCGGTCGGCTGTGACCTGCACCAGGGCCGTTTCGACGTGGACGAACGGGCCATCGGCGTCGGCGTCGAGCTGTTCTCCTCGCTCGCCCTGGAGCACGGCCGGAGCTGACCCGGCTTGAGTCGGAGGCGGCTCAGGGTGTTCACTCACTACCACTGGGTAGTGACAACGGGGCCTACAAAGTGTCGCGCTTTGTCCGATTAGTCCGGACGTAGCACCACATTTTGATAACAACCCGAATGCCCTAGCAGGCCGTAACACAACCGTGTTCTACGCGCGTTACGGTGGCGCTCGACCACGCCATACGGGTGTGTGAGAAGGAGATACTCCCTTGCGCCGTTCAATGAAGCTCGCCGCGGTAGTGCTCTCGGGTTCCCTGGGCATCGCCTCGCTCGCCGCTTGCGGCGCAAAGAGCACCGACACCACCACTTCCGCCGGCTCCGGCTCGACCCTCAAGGTCGGCATGGCGTACGACATCGGCGGCCGTGGCGACCAGTCGTTCAACGACTCCGCCGCCCGCGGTCTGGACAACGCCAAGAGCCAGCTGGGCGTCACCGTCAGCGAGGCCGAGGCCAAGACCGGCGAGGCCGAGGCCGACAAGGAGACCCGCCTCACCAGCCTGGTGTCGGCCGGTTTCAACCCGATCATCGCCGTCGGCTTCGTCTACCAGCCGGCCGTCGAGAAGGTCGCCAAGGACAACCCGAACGTCAAGTTCGCGATCATCGACTCCTCCTCCACCACCCAGCCGAGCAACGTCACCTCGCTGACGTTCACCGAGCAGGAGGGCTCGTACCTGGCCGGCGTCGCCGCCGCCCTGAAGTCCAAGACCAAGCACGTCGGCTTCATCGGCGGTGTGCAGTCCGAGCTGATCAAGAAGTTCGAGGCCGGTTACAAGGCGGGTGTGAAGTCGGTCGACCCGAGCATCGCGGTCGAGACCACCTACCTGTCCACCCCGCCGGACTTCACCGGGTTCAACGACCCGGGCAAGGGCAAGGAAGCCGCCCAGGGCCAGCTGGACAAGGGCGCGGACGTCATCTACTCGGCGGCCGGCTCCTCGGGCTCCGGTTCGATCGAGGCCGTCGCGATGGCCGGCAAGTGGGCCATCGGCGTCGACTCCGACCAGGCCGCCCAGCCGGCCCTGTCGAAGTACAAGGACCACATCCTCACCTCGATGGTGAAGAACGTGGACACCGCTGTGCTCGCCTACATCACGGCTGCCAAGAACGGCAACCCGCTCACCGGCGTCAAGACCTTCGACCTCAAGGCGAACGGTGTCAGCCTGGCCACCACCGGCAACCACATCGACGACATCAAGTCGCAGCTGGACGCCGCCGCCCAGCAGATCACCTCGGGTGCCGTCAAGGTTCCGACCGCCCCGTAAGTACGGGCGCGAGTCAGTCCCGGGATCAGCGCCCCACCTGGTCGATGCTGTACCTGACCGGCGCCGATCCGAGCACTGACGCACCGGTGCCGCCGCAGCGGCGGCGGCACCGGGAACGAGTACCGCAGTACCTGTAGCAGCAGGGAGGGGCCCGGCGGGGTGCGCTTGACGCGCGCCCACCGGGCCCCGTCCTTTCCCGTTCACTGATCCTTCCCCGATCTTGGCCCTCCAGCGCAACGACGCGCCTCCCGATCACCAGGAGATCGCCATCACCGCTTCCGATCCCGCCCAGAACTTGGGCGGCACCCCCAGCGCGGGGACGGCGACACCGGCCGTCGAACTGCGCGGCATCACCAAGCGCTTCCCCGGCGTCGTGGCCAACCACGACATCGACATCACCGTCGCCCGAGGCACCGTGCACGCCCTGATGGGTGAGAACGGCGCCGGCAAGTCGACCCTGATGAAGATCCTCTACGGGATGCAGCGTCCCGACGAGGGCACCATCGCCATCGACGGCGAGTTGGTCGAGTTCCACACTCCCGGCGACGCCATCGCGCGCGGCATCGGCATGGTGCACCAGCACTTCATGCTGGCCGACAACCTCACGGTGTGGGAGAACGTCGTCCTCGGCGGCGAGAGCCTGCACGGCATAGGAGCCAGGGCCAAGGCGAAGATCAAGGAGATCTCCGACCAGTACGGCCTGGGCGTCCGCCCGGAGGTCCTGGTCGAGGACCTCGGTGTCGCCGAGCGGCAGCGGGTCGAGATCCTCAAGGTGCTGTACCGCGGCGCGAAGATCCTGATCCTGGACGAGCCCACCGCCGTCCTCGTGCCGCACGAGGTGGAGGCGCTGTTCGGCAACCTCCGCGACCTCAAGTCCGAGGGCGTCACGGTCATCTTCATCTCGCACAAGCTGCACGAGGTGCTCTCGGTGGCGGACGCGATCAGCGTCATCCGCCGCGGCACCACGGTCGGCGACGCGGACCCGAAGACCGTCACGGCCCGCCAGCTCGCCGAGATGATGGTCGGCGCGGAGCTGCCCTCCCCGGAGAGCCGCGAGTCGACCGTCACCGAGACCGAGATGCTCCGGGTCGAAGGCCTGCGGATCGCCAAGGCCGACATCGAGGGCATCGAGCGCGTCGTCCTGGACGACATCTCGCTCGCCATCCACAAGGGCGAGATCCTCGGGATCGCGGGTGTCGAGGGCAACGGCCAGGCCGAACTGGTCGAGGCCATCATGGGCATGCTGCCGCCGGACGCCGGCACGGTCGTGCTGGACGGCACCGACATCTCCGACCGGCTGACCCGCGCCCGCCGCGAGGCCGGCATCGGCTACATCCCCGAGGACCGCCACAAGCACGGCCTGCTGCTGGAGGCCCCGCTCTGGGAGAACCGGATGCTCGGGCACGTCACCGAGGCCCCGAACTCCAAGGGCTTCCTGCTGGACCCGGCCGGGGCCCGCAAGGACACCCTGCGGATCGTCGCCGAGTACGACGTCCGCACCCCCGGCATCGAGGTCACCGCGGCCTCCCTCTCCGGCGGCAACCAGCAGAAGCTGATCATCGGCCGCGAGATGAGCCACAACCCCAAGCTGCTGATCGCGGCCCACCCGACCCGCGGTGTGGACGTCGGCGCGCAGGCGCAGATCTGGGACCAGATCCGGGCCGCCCAGCGCGAGGGCCTGGCGGTGCTGCTGATCTCCGCCGACCTGGACGAGCTGATCGGGCTCTCCGACACCATCCGGGTGATCTACCGGGGCCGGCTGGTCGCGGACGCCGACCCGGCGACCGTCACGGCCGAGGACCTGGGCACCGCGATGACCGGTGCGGCCGCCGGCCACATCGAGTCGGACGCCGATGCCCTGGCCGCCGCCGAGGCCGTCGCCGCCGAGGGCACCACGGCCGAGACCGCCGTCGCCGCCGAGGACGGAACCGAGACCGCTGAGGCGACAGTCGCCGAGGCCGGGACCTCCGAGGCCGAGGCCGAGCCCACCGAGACCGCCGAAGCCGACCCGCAGGCGGGGGAGTAACCCACATGACCAGTCCCAACCCTGCCAAGCGCACGCTTGCCCAGCGGTTCGACACCGAGCGCATCGTGCTCGGTCTCGCCGCACCGGTGCTCGCGGTGCTGCTCTCCGTGGCGATCTGCTCGGTCCTGCTGCTCACCTCGGGCCGTGACCCGTTCAAGGCGTTCAACGTGATGATCACGTACGGAACCGCCTCGGACGGGCAGGTGCTGATCATCAACCGCACCACCGTGTACTACCTGGCCGCCGTGGCCGCCGCCTTCGGCTTCCGGATGAACCTGTTCAACATCGGCGTCGAGGGCCAGTACCGGATCGCCGCGCTGTTCGCGGCGTACGTCGGCGCCCAGCTCAACCTGCCGTCGTTCATCCAGATCCCGCTGCTGCTGGTCACCGCCATGCTGGCCGGTGGCATCTGGGCCTCGATCGCCGGTGTGCTGAAGGTGTACCGGGGTGTCAGCGAGGTCATCTCGACCATCATGCTGAACGCGATCTCGCTCGCGGTGGTCGGCGTGCTGCTGGTGCCCGGTGTCTTCGCGCCGAAGGTCAGCAGCACCAGCAACAGCGTCCAGACCAGCCCGATCTCGGCCTCCAGCCACTTCTTCTCGTTCAACACGGCGGGCGGCACCCTCTGGGGCTTCGTGCTGATCGCGGTGCTGGTCGGGGTGCTCTTCCAGGTCGTGCTGACCCGCACCCGGTTCGGCTACGACCTGCGGGCCACCGGCCGTTCGGAGACCGCCGCGAAGGCCTCCGGCGTCAACGTCAAGCGGATGGTGCTCACCAGCATGGCCGTCTCCGGCGCGCTCGCCGGCCTGATCGGCATGCCGGACCTGCTGCAGAACTCGTTCAACTACGGCACGAGCTTCCAGCAGGGCCTGGGCTTCACCGGTATCGCGATCGCCCTGCTCGGTCGCAACAGCCCCATCGGCATCGTCTTCTCGGCGCTGCTCTTCGCCTTCATGGACGTCACCGCCGTGCAGCTGCCGCTCCAGGGCGGCTTCCCGCAGGAGATCGTCCAGGTCATGCAGGGCACCATCGTCATCTGTGTCGTCGTCGCCTATGAACTGGTGCGCCGCTACGGCCTCAAGCGCCAGCAGCAGAAGGTCGGCATCGAGCTCGCCGCCCAGGCCGCTGCGGCCGCCAACAAGGAGGTGGCCGCGTGAGCACCGCAACCACTGCGCGCCCGAAGGTCCCCGGCAAGATGCCGGCCAAGAAGGGCAAGCTGTCCGTACCGGTCGTGCTGCTGCTGATCGCGGCCGCGCTGCTGCTGTTCTCCGCCGTCGGGATAGTGACGGGCAACCACGGCCTGACCTCCTCCGGCCAGATCAGCGCCGCACTCGGCTCGGCCGTGCCGATCGCCCTCGCGGGCCTCGGCGGTCTCTGGTCCGAGCGGGCCGGCGTGGTCAACATCGGCCTCGAAGGCATGATGGTGGCCGGTACCTTCTGCGGGGCCTGGGCCGGCTACCTGGTCAACCCGTGGGTCGGCCTGCTCGCAGGCATGGCCGGCGGCGCGCTCGGCGGTCTGCTGCACGCGGTCGTCACCGTCACCTTCGGCGTCGACCACATCGTCTCCGGTGTCGGTATCAACCTGCTGATCCCCGGCATCTGCGCGTACGTCAACAAGATCTACTACACCGACTACGTCTCGGTCGGCGCCGGCGCCAACCAGTCCCCGCCGGCGAACCCGCTGCCGTACATCACCGTCCCGGGGCTCTCGTCCTGGCTGTCGGGCATCGAGGGCCACCACTGGTTCCTGGTCTCCGACGTCGCCGGTGTGCTGGGCGGCCTGGTCACCGACCTGTCCGTGGTGATCGTGATCGCCGCCGTGTTCATCGTCGGCAGCTACTTCCTGCTGTGGCGCACCGTCTTCGGCCTGCGCCTGCGCTCCTGCGGCGAGAACCCGACGGCGGCCGAGTCGCTCGGCGTCAACGTCTACAAGTACAAGTACCTCGCGGTCATCGCCTCGGGTGCCTTCGCGGGCCTCGCCGGTTCGTACCTCTCGCTGGTCGCCTCGCACTTCTACAAGGACGGCCAGACCCAGAACCGCGGCTTCATCGGCCTCGCCGCCATGATCTTCGGCAACTGGATGCCGGGCGGCCTGTCCGTCGGCGCCGGGCTGTTCGGCTTCACCGACAGCCTCCAGCTGCGCGACCCCGACTCGGTGCACGTGCTGCTGATCGTGGTCTCCATCGCGCTGGCGCTGCTGCTGCTCTGGCAGGTCTACCGCCGCCGGTTCACCGCCGCGGCCATCACCCTGGTGGCGGCGGCCGGTCTGGCGGCCTGGTACGCGGGCTCGGACGCCGTGCCGCGCCCGCTGATCGTCGCCACGCCGTACGTGATCACCCTGGTGGTGCTCGCGCTGGCCTCGCAGCGGCTCCGTCCGCCGAAGGCCGACGGGCAGATCTACCGTAAGGGCCAGGGCAAGTGACGGCCGCTCGGTCCGTGGACTGGGACGCGCTGCGCACCGCGGCCCGTGACGCGATGTCACACGCGTACGCGCCGTACAGCAAGTTCCCGGTCGGCGCCGCCGCCCTGGTGGACGACGGCCGCACGGTCACCGGCTGCAACGTGGAGAACGCCTCGTACGGACTCGCGCTCTGCGCCGAGTGCGGCCTGGTGTCCGCGCTGCACGCCGGCGGCGGCGGCCGGCTGGTGGCGTTCACCTGTGTGGACGGCGCCGGCGAGCTGCTGATGCCGTGCGGGCGCTGCCGCCAGCTGCTGTACGAGCACGGCGGCCCGGACCTGCTGGTCGAGCTGCCCTCGGGCGTGAAGACCATGGCCGAGGTGCTGCCCGACGCGTTCGGGCCGGAGCGGCTGTAGTCCGGTGTAGTCCGGCAGTTCCGCAGTTCGTCGAGGTTCGACCGGAGATGCTCTGGCAGATCCATTTGTTACGCGCGTAGAGTGTCGCGAAGCGGCGGGAGTCATTTCCGCCCTTTCGCGACACTCTTCGCTTTTGACCCACATTCTTGGAGAGCCCATGGACGCCCCCTCCGTCATCAGGACCAAGCGCGATCGCGGAGAGCTGACCGACGCTCAGATCGACTGGGTGATCGACGCCTACACCAAGGGTGAGGTCGCCGACGAGCAGATGTCCGCGCTGGCCATGGCGATCCTGCTGAACGGCATGAACCTCCGCGAGATCAGCCGCTGGACGGACGCGATGATCCGCTCCGGCGTCCGGATGGACTGGTCCGCGCTCGGCATGCCGACCTCCGACAAGCACTCCACCGGCGGCGTCGGCGACAAGATCACCCTGCCGCTCGCCCCGCTCGTCGCCGCCTGCGGCGCGTCGGTGCCCCAGCTCTCCGGCCGCGGCCTCGGCCACACCGGCGGCACCCTCGACAAGCTGGAGTCCATCCCCGGCTGGCGGGCGCTGCTCTCCAACGACGAGATGATGTCCGTGCTGCGCTCGTCCGGTGCGGTGATCTGCGCGGCCGGTGACGGCCTCGCCCCCGCCGACAAGAAGCTCTACGCGCTGCGCGACGTGACCGGGACGGTCGAGGCCATCCCGCTGATCGCCTCGTCCATCATGTCCAAGAAGATCGCCGAGGGCACCGGCGCCCTGGTGCTGGACGTGAAGGTCGGCTCCGGCGCCTTCATGAAGAACCTCGCCGACGCCCAGGAGCTGGCCCGCACCATGGTCGGCCTCGGCAAGGCGGCCGGGGTCAACACCGTCGCGCTGCTCACCGACATGTCCACCCCGCTCGGCCTCACGGCCGGCAACGCGCTGGAGGTCCGCGAGTCGGTCGAGGTGCTGGCCGGCGGCGGCCCGGCCGACGTGGTCGAGCTGACCCTCGCGCTGGCCCGCGAGATGCTCGCGGCCGCGGGCGTGCACGGCAAGGACCCGGCGGACGCGCTGCGCGACGGCTCCGCGATGGACCACTGGCGCCGCATGATCAGCGCCCAGGGCGGCGACGTGGACGCCCCCCTCCCGGTCGCCCGCGAGCAGCACGTCATCACGGCCCCCGCGTCCGGCATCCTCACCGGCCTCGACGCGTACGGCGTCGGCGTCTGCGCCTGGCGCCTCGGCGCCGGCCGGGCCCGCAAGGAGGACCCGGTGCAGGCCGGCGCGGGCGTCGAGATGCACGCCAAGCCGGGCGACACCGTGGTGGCGGGCCAGCCCCTGCTGACCCTGCACACCGACACCCCCGAGCGCTACGACTACGCCATCGAGGCCCTCGAAGGCGCCGTCACCGTCTCCCCGGCGGGCACCGCGTTCACCCCGAACCCGATCGTGCTGGACCGCATCGCGTGACGCTCCGTCCTGCGTACGTACGGCCCGTCAGGCGTACGTACGCAGGACGCTGGTGTCGACGGACCAGGGGCCGACGGTGATGGTGTCGCCGAAGGCGAACTTCTCGCGCGAGGCGTAGTGCGGGGTCGAGTGCACGATGCCCGTGCCGTCCCGGGGGTCGATCAGGAGGTAGTGCGGGATGCCCATGGCCGCGTAGTCGCGGACCTTGTTCTCGTAGTCGTTCTCCGGGTTGGACCGCGACACGACCTCCATCACGAGGAGGACCTGATGCGGAAGGACCGCGCGTCTTTCGCTTTCGAGGAACTCGTCAGGGAAGATCATGAGATCAGGGTTCCGCAGCTGGCCGAGTCCAGGGTCTTCGAGGTCCGCGCCGCCATGGGCGATGTAGCCGGGGTGTGTCTGCGGGAGCTGGGCTTCCAACTGCTGAGCGATCCGTCGTACCGCGAGTTCGTGGCGCGCGACCGGCGACATCATCATGACGATCTCGCCCTCGGCGATCTCTATCTTTCCGATTCCCGGGATCTGCGGAAGCTGGTCGGCGATCTCGCGCAGCCGGGCGTACGTGGCCGGATCGATGCTCATGCCCGCAGCGTACCGGCGGCCGCTGTCCGTCGGGTGGTGATCGCCCGGCGGGTGGCGTAGAGGGTGACGGCGGCGGCCAGGGTCATCGCGGTGAGGCCGACGGCGGCGGCGCCGTCCCAGCCGACCGAGTGGTAGGCGTCGGCGCCGAGGATGCCGCCGAGGCTGTTGCCGAGGTAGTAGGCGATCAGGTAGAGCGCGGAGGCCTGCGCGCGCCCCTCGGTCGCGGTGCGGCCCACCGAGGAGGAGGCGGTGGCGTGGCCGACGAAGAAGCCCGCCGTGATCAGGACCAGGCCGAGCAGCGCGCAGAGCAGCGAGCCGGCGAGCGAGAGCAGCAGCCCGGCCGCGCAGACGCCGATCGCGACGTAGAGGGCGCCCCGGCGGCCGAGGCGGGCGGCGATGCGTCCGGCACCCGCCGAGGACGCGGTACCGACCAGATAGACCACGAAGATCGAGGCCGCGACCGACTCCGGCAGGTGGAAGGGCGCGGAGACCAGCCGGTAGCCGACGGTGTTGTAGACCGCGCCGAAGACCGCCATGAACAGCGCGCCCAGCGCGTAGAGCCGCAGCAGTAGGGGGTTGCGCAGGTGCCCGCCGACGGTACGGGCCAGCGCGGCGGCGTTCACCGGCGCCGGGCGGAAGTGCCGGGCCGCCGGGATCAGCAGCCGGAAGGCCAGCGCGGCGAGCAGGGCCAGCGCGGCCGAGGCCGCCAGCCCCCAGCGCCAGCCCCAGGCCGCCGCCGTCCAGCCGGAGACCAGCCGCCCGCCCATGCCGCCGATGCTGTTGCCCGCGACGTACAGACCCATCGCGGAGGCCAGCGCACTCGGGTGGACCTCCTCCGCCAGGTACGCCATCGCGGTGGCCGGGAGCCCGGCGAGCGCGGCGCCCTGGAGGAGGCGCAGCACGATCAGCGTGCGCAGGTCGGGGGCGAACGGCAGCGCCAGGGCGATCCCGGAGGCGGTCACCACCGAGGCGGTCATCACCGCCGTCCGTCCGTACCGGTCGGAGAGCGCGCTGGCGGGGAGCAGGGCGAGGGCGAGCCCCAGGGTGGCGGCCGAGGCCGTCCAACTGGCCTGGCCCGGCGTCAGGCCGAGGTCGGCGGAGAGGATCGGCAGCAGGCCCTGGGTGGAGTACAGCAGGACGAAGGTGGCGATCCCGGCGGCGAACAGCGCGAGGTTCGAGCGCCGGAAGGCGCGGTCACCCGGGCGGTGCCGGAGGTCGGTGGAGGCGGACGGCTGGGAGGGGGAAGGCTGGTGGGCGGCATCCGGCAGGGCGACCGCGGATGCCCCGGTACTGGCGGGCGGCATGCCTCGAAGGTAGGACTGGCGGGTCTGATGCGTCCAATGCATGGATCACCGACAATCGATGCCATGACGTATGACAGCAGTTCGCCGCCGTTCGCCCCGGCCGAGGTCGATCCGCAGAGTGCGGCCGCCCGGCTCGCGCCGCAGCTGGCGCAGTTCGCGGCGGTGGCCCGGCTGGAGCACGTGACGCAGGCGGCGCAGCTGCTCGGGATGCCGCAGCCCACACTCTCCCGGGCGGTCGCCCGGCTGGAGGCGGAGCTCGGGGTCCAGCTGCTCTCCCGGGAGGGGCGTACCGTCCGGCTGACCCGGGCCGGGCGGCTGCTGCTCGGCGGCGTCGAGCGCGCGCTCGCCGAGCTGGAGCGCGGGGCGGAGGCGGCCCGCGCGGAGGCCGACCCGGCGGCCGGCCGGGTCGCCTTCGGCTTCCTGCACACCATGGGGACGGACGCGGTGCCCGCGCTGCTGCGGGACTTCCGGGCCGAGCACCCGAAGGTGCGGTTCCAGCTGGTGCAGGACTACGTCACGGCGATGCTGGAGCGGCTGCGCGCGGGGGAGCTCGACCTCTGCCTGGTCTCACCGCTGCCTGACGCCCCGGACCTGACGGCCCGGGTGCTGGACGAACAGCGGCTCTACCTGACCGTGCCGGCCGACCACCGGCTGGCCGGGCGGCGGCGGATCCGGCTGGCCGAGGTCGCGGACGAGCCGTTCGTCGCGGTCGAGGAGGGGTACGGGCTGCGCGCGATCACGGACGGGTTCTGTGCGGAGGCCGGCTTCGCCCCCCGGATCACCTTCGAGGGCGAGGAGGCGGAGACCCTGCGCGGGCTGGTCGCGGCCGGGCTCGGGGTGGCCCTGCTGCCGCCGTCCCTGGTGCCGCGTCCCGGCGTGGTGGACCTGGAGGTCAGCGCCCCGCGCACCCGCCGGGCGATCGGGCTGGCCTGGGCCACCGGCCGCCCCCTGACCCCGCCGGTGGCGGCCTTCCGCGACTTCGTCCTGTCCCGGCGCGGACGGCTCCTGGAGCACGACTGACTGCTGTGCGGGCGCCACTCGGCGGGCGAGTGCGGCAAGGGGGCGCGGGCGGTACCCGGCGGGCGAGTGCGGCAGGGAGCGCGGGCGGGGCAGGACCCGGGGCGCGGGCCGCTACCCCAGCGGGACCGGCACCGCAGCGCGGGAGCGTCGTTCCAGGGCGGAGGAGAGGACGGCGAGTCCGAGCGCGGAGGCGGTGAGGGCCGCGCCCACCAGGTTGGGGGCGGTGTACCCGTACCCGGCGGAGATGACCACTCCGCCGAGCCAGGCGGCCACCGCGTTGCCGAGGTTGAATGCGCCGATGTTGACGGCGGAGGCGAGCGTGGGGGCGTCGGCGGTCTGGTCGAGCACGCGCTTCTGGAGCGGGGGGACGGTCGCGAAGCCGAAGGCGCCGAGCAGCGGGATGGTGATCGCGGCCGCGAGCTGGTGGTGCGCGGTGAAGGTGAAGAGCAGCAGGGTCAGGCTCAGCGCGCCGAGCGAGACGTACAGCAGGGGCATCAGCGCGCGGTCGGCGAAGCGGCCGCCGAGCAGGTTGCCCGCCACCATGCCGAGGCCGAAGAGCACCAGCAGCCAGGTCACCGAGGAGTCGGCGAAGCCGGCCGGGCCGGTCATCATCGGTGCGATGTAGGTGATCGCGGCGAAGACTCCGCCGAAGCCCAGCACGGTCATCGCCATCGCCAGCGCGACCTGGACGTTGCGGAAGGCGGCGAGTTCGCGGCGGAGCCCGGGGCCCGGGCGGTGACCGGCGCCGGGCCCGGGCCGGGCGGGGACGAGGGCGGCGATCCCGGCCAGTCCGACCAGGCCGATCGCGGCCACCAGGGCGAAGGTGGTGCGCCAGCCGAAGTGCTGGCCGACCAGGGTGCCGAGTGGGACGCCGACCACGTTGGCGACGGTGAGCCCGGTGAACATCAGCGCGATGGCGCCGGCCTTCCGGTGCGGGGCCACCAGGTCGGCGGCCAGCACCGAGCCGATGCCGAAGAACGCGCCGTGGGCGAGCGAGGCGACGACCCGTCCGGCGAGCAGCAGCCCGAAGTCGGGGGCGACGGCGGAGAGCGCGTTGCCGAGGACGAAGAGGCCCATCAGCAGCATCAGCATCCGCTTGCGGGGGATTCGGCTGCCGAGCGCGGCGAGCAGCGGGGCGCCGGCCACCACCCCGAGGGCGTAGCCGGTGACCAGGATCCCGGCGGACGGGATGGTCACGTCGAAGCTGTCGGCCACCTGGGGCAGCAGGCCGGTGATGACGAACTCGGTGGTGCCGATCCCGAAGGCGCCGATGGCCAGGGCCAGGAGTGCGAGGGGCATGGCCCGTCCTCCAGATTGTTGTGCAGACCTGTTAACGGCTTCGACAATAAATGCAGACGCTGGATACTTGCAAACGCTGGCTATTTCGGGACCGGGTCTATCCTGGTCCGTAGGACACGCGCGAGGAGGGCCGTACGGTGTGGCACGGCGACAGGAACGGGCACGGCGAGGGCGGCGGACGCGGTTCGGCGCAGGGGTGGTGTGCACTCGCCCTGCTGCACGGAAAGATCGAGGCGCACCTCGAACGCGAGCTCCAGGGCGCCCACGGCCTGAGCGTGCGGGAGTACTCGCTGCTGGACGTGCTCAGCCGGCAGAACTCGGGCGAGGGGGGGCACCTGCGGATGGGTGAGGTCGCCGAGGCCGTGGTGCTGAGCCAGAGTGCGACCACCCGCCTGGTCACCCGGCTGGAGGACCGGGGGCTGCTGTCGCGCTACCTCTGTGCGACCGACCGGCGCGGCATCTACACGGACGTGACCCGAGCCGGTCTGGAGCTGCTGGAGCGGGCCAGGCCCACCAACGACGCGGCGCTGAGCGAGGCGCTCGACGCGGCCGAGGGCCGCCCGGAGCTGGCCTCGCTGGTGGCGGTGGTCCGCGCCCTCTGAGGCCCCTCGGGCCTTCGGGGGCCGCTGCCGGGTCCTCCGGCGTGCGGCCGTCCGGCCGTCCGGGAGTGCCTTGGGCCGTCCGGGGGATTCGCCGGTGATCGACGTGGTCATTCTACGCGCGTAGGCGCTACACTCCCGCAATGGAGAAGCAGACCACCGCCACCGCGGGCACCACCGGCCCCCGCATCCCCACCGCAGACCAGATCGCCCGTGCGCCCAAGGTGCTCCTGCACGACCACCTCGACGGCGGGCTGCGTCCCGAGACCATCGTCGAGCTGGCCGCCGCCTGCGGTTACGAGGGTCTTCCCACCACCGACCCCGTCAAGCTCGGCGTCTGGTTCCGCGAGGCCGCCGACTCCGGTTCGCTCCCGCGCTACCTGGAGACCTTCGCCCACACCTGCGCGGTGATGCAGACCCGCGAGGCGCTGATCAAGGTCGCCGCCGACTGCGCCGAGGACCTGGCCGCCGACGGGGTCGTCTACGCCGAGGTCCGGTACGCCCCGGAGCAGCACCTCGAGGCCGGCCTGACCCTCGACCAGGTCGTCGAGGCGGTGCAGGAGGGCTTCCGCCTCGGCGAGGCCAACGCCCGCGCCAACGGCCACCGGATCCGGATCGGCACGCTGATCACCGCCATGCGGCACGCCGCCCGCTCGACCGAGATCGCCGAGCTGGCCAACCGCCACCGCGACTCGGGCGTGGTCGGGTTCGACATCGCGGGCGCCGAGGCGGGCTTCCCTCCCACCCGCCACCAGGCCGCCTTCGACTACCTCAAGGGCGAGAACAACCACTTCACCATCCACGCCGGTGAGGCCTTCGGCCTGCCGTCGATCTGGGAGGCCCTGCAGTGCTGCGGCGCCGACCGGCTCGGCCACGGTGTCCGGATCATCGACGACATCACCGTGAACGAGGACGGCAGCGTCCAGCTCGGCCGCCTCGCCGCGTACGTGCGTGACAAGCGCATCCCGCTGGAGATGTGCCCGACCTCCAACCTGCAGACGGCGGCGGCCGCCTCCTACGCCGAGCACCCGATCGGGCTGCTGAGCCGGCTGAAGTTCCGGGTGACGGTCAACACCGACAACCGGCTGATGAGCGGGACCAGCATGAGCCAGGAGTTCGGCCACCTGGTCGAGGCGTTCGGCTACACGCTGGGCGACATGGAGTGGTTCACCACCAACGCGATGAAGTCGGCCTTCCTGCCGTTCGACGAGCGGCTCGCGATGATCACCGACGTGATCAAGCCGGGCTACGCCGAGCTCAAGGCGGAGTGGCTGTTCAGCGCGGGTCTCTGAGAGTCCGGGCGCGAGCCCGGAGCTGAGCCGCCGTCCTGGTGACGGCGCGTCGGGCGGGCACGGGTCCATCGCCGGGACCCGTGCCCGTCCGGCTTTTGACTGATGGTCGGACAACTCATCCGAACGAGGGGCTCCTCTTTGATCCGCGCGCAACCTTGTCACTACGGTGTGGCAGTCAACGCTGACACGGTGTAGCGGTGGGTGCCCCCGGGTGCCGCCCGCGCGCCGGCCACCGACGAGGACTTGAGGACCAACTCATGAAGAAGGCCACTCTGAAGGCTGCCGGGACTGCTGCGCTCGGTGTCGCGATGGCGGTCGTGGCGGCCGGCTCCGCCTCCGCCGCTCCGCTCGCCCCGGGCGGGCTCGGGCTCCCGACGGGTGCGTTGGCCCACTCCGACGCCATCACCGGCACCGCGACCGGCGCGGTCTCCAAGATCCCGGCCGCCGCGCCGGTCACCGACGCGGTCGGCAGCCTCAACCCCAGCGTCGGCAGCGCCCTGCACCCCGCCCCGGCCGCCGCCCCCGCCCCCGCTCCGGCTCCGGCCGCTGCCCCGGCAGCGGCGCCCGCGCACGCCCCGGCCGCCCAGGTCGCGCCCGTCACCCCGGCCGCCCCGGCGCAGGTCGACCCCGCGATGGCCTCCCCGGGGACGTCCGACGCTCCTGCCGCCGCCTCCGCCACCCGTGGCCTGCCGGGTTCCGAGGGCCTGAGCAAGGTCCCGGGCGCGGGCCTGCTCACCGGGGCCCTGCCGCTGCCCGGCCTGGCCGGCTGACGCCGCCGCCACCGCAGGGCGCGCCCCCACGCCCCCGCGCCCGAAGGGCTGTCTCCCCCCGCAAGATCGGGGGGAGACAGCCCTTCGGGCGTGTACGGCTACGGCTCCTGCGGGAGCAGCAGCCAGAGCGCCAGGTAGATCAGGAACTGCGGGCCGGGCAGCAGGCAGGACGCCAGGAACAGGATGCGGACGGTCCACGGGGCCAGCCCGAAGCGGGCGGCGATCCCGGCGCAGACCCCGGCGAGGATGCGGTTGTGGCGAGGGCGGGCGAGCGAGCTCATGGTGCGCTCCGAAGGGTCTCGGCCCGGTGCCGGACTGTCCGGTGGGCATGATCCAATCCTCCGCGCGCCGCCCGTCCGAGGCGTCAGCCCTGGTGCCGATCCCGACCCCTGGTTTCTCACCGGGGAGGTGTACGGCGAGGTCAGGGACGGTCTCAGGGGTGTCCCTGACCGAGGCCGGACGCCGCCAGCTCCAACGTCCGGACGCTCGCCGGTGCCGGTGCCGTCGTCGTTGCGGTCGCCGCCGGGGTAGGCCGCTCGCGGGGGTCGGTGTCACGCCCGTCGTGCCCGTCGTGCGGGTGGTTCCGGTCCGGCCGGTCGCGGAGCAGCAGCGCCCGGGCCGCCGGGACGGCGATCAGGTGGCAGCAGGCCACCCCCAGGGTGCCGAGCACGATGTCGTCGACGTTCAGCAGGTGGCCCGGCGCCCACCCCTTGAGGATCTCCAGCGCGGTGGCCAGCAGCGCCGCGCCGCCGGTGGTGCGCAGGAAGGACGGCAGCCAGGCCGTCCGCAGCCGTCCGCAGACCAGCGGGAGCAGGAGCCCGAGCGGAGCCAGCGGCAGCAGGCCGTCGGCGAGTTGCCGCAGGCCTGCCAGCGGGCCCAGCGTCATGGCCTGCCCTACGGAGGCGAAGGGTGTCAGGTTCGCGGGCGAGGTCCAGTCGGCGGCCGACGGGCGCAGCGCCAGCCAGCCCAGCACGGTCAGCTGTCCGGCGAGCGCGACCAAGCCGAGCATCCGCAGCCGGTGGGAGGCCTGGGGAGCGGTCGTCGGCCGGCCGGCCGGGCTGTCCCGGGCCGGTCCGTCGGTGTCGCGCACGGAGTGCGTCAGGCTGCCATCTCGCTGCACGCCGGGGAGGACGCGCACCGGGCCGCGAACGGTTCCCGGCGGGTCCCCGGCCGGACGGTCCCGGGCTGGGCGGCCCCGGGCCGGGCCGTCACGGGCAGTGCGACGGCGACGGTGACGGACGGCTGGGCGTGGGCACGGCGCTGAACACGCTCTTCGGCACCTGCGAGGGCGCGGACGTCACCGACGGGACGGTTCCGGGGGTCGGCGTCACGGACCCGGACGGCTTCGGCGTGGCCGACGTGTCGGCCGCCTCTGGTACCCGGACGGGGCTCGGGCAGGCCGTCCGGCTCGCGGGTGCCCCGGCGTCGACCGGTACGGCGGTCGGGCGGATGCCGCAGCCGCTCAGCGCGGCCAGCGCGATGATCCCCACCGCCGCTCTTCGTACGTTCACTTGCTCTGCTCCTGGCTGCGCCCGTGGCCGGCGGGCGGTGTGGTGCGGGTGGTGGTGCCGGTGGTGATGATGGCGGTGGATTCGGCCGGTACCGGCTGGGTGAGCGGCAGGGTCAGGGTGAAGACCGCGCCGGTCCCGCCGTTGGCAGCGGTGATGGTGCCGCCGTGGATCTGTGCGTTCGCCATCGCGATCGACAGGCCGAGCCCGCTGCCCTCGGACCTGGCCCGGCCCTTGTCCGCCTTGTAGAAGCGGTCGAAGACGTGCGGCAGCACGTCCTCCGGGATGCCGGGGCCGCTGTCCGAGACCTCCACCACCACGGTGTCCGCCGTCTCACGGACCCGCACCCGCACCGGCGAGCCGCCGTGCTTGAGCGCGTTGCCGATCAGGTTGGCGAACACCACGTCCAGCCGGCGCGGGTCCACCACGGCCAGTACCCCGCGCGGCGCGTCCAGTTCGACCGCGTCGTACCAGGCCCGGCCGTCGATGCAGGACATGATCAGGTCGGCGATGTCCATCTCGTCGGCGACCAGCTTGGCGGTGCCGGCGTCGAACCGGGTCACCTCCATCAGATTCTCCACCAGGTCGGAGAGGCGCCGGGTCTCGCTGACCACCAGCCGCACGGCGGGCGCGATCATCGGGTCCAGGGTGTCGGCCTCGTCCTCCAGGATGTCCGTCACTGCCGTCATCGCCGTCAGCGGGGTCCGCAGCTCGTGCGACATGTCGGCGACGAACCGGCGGCTCTGCGCCTCGCGGGCGCTCAGCTCCTGGACCTGCTCGGCGAGCGACTCCGCCGTCCGGTTGAACGTCCTTGCCAGATCGGCGAGTTCGTCCGCCCCCTCGACCTCCAGGCGGGTGTCGAGATGCCCCTCGCCGAGCCGTCGGGCGGCGTCCCCGAGCCGGCGGACCGGGCGCAGCACGGTCGCCGAGGCGGCCTGGGCGAGCAGGGCCGAGCCGATCAGCGCGAGCAGGGTGGCGATCGCCAGTGAACAGCTCAGCGTGTAGAGATCGGCCCGTTCGGTGTCGAGTGACTTGAACATGTAGGCCGTGGGCCCGGTCGGCACCACCTTCGTACCGCCGACCACGTACGGGTGGCCGTTCAGGTTCACCCGCTGCCAGTACAGGTGGTAGGCGTTCGGGGAGTGCGAGGTGACCTGGCGCGGCTTGGCGACGGTGACCCGCAGCGCCGCCGGGACCTGGTCCACGGTGAAGTGCGTCGGGTCGGAGGAGGCGGTGCAGCCGGGCTGGGCGTCGTCGACCAGTACCACCTGGTAGTTGAGCCCCGAGGTGGCCACCAGCCCGGCCAGGTCGACGAGTTGCTGGCAGGTCGCGTTGAGCGGCAGGTCCGAGACGTTGCGGGTCAGCGAGAGCCGGAAGTCCTTGAGCGCCGCGTCCTGGGCCCGTTGGAGCACCGCGTCCCGGTTCAGCCAGTACGCGATCCCGGACGCCGACACGGCGGTGGTCAGCGCGACGGCGGCGAACACCGCGATCAGCCGCACCCGCAGCGAGCGCAGGTGCCGCCATCGCACCGGGCGCGGGCAACGAGGGGTCTGAGGGTCAGTCAACGGGGCTCACCATCGATGGCAGAAGGGCAGGGGGCATCAGGGACACGGGGCATCAGGGGCGTGAGGCGACAGGGACATGGGGCGACAGGGCCGGGACGCAGCTCAGGCAGGCGGGTCGAGGCGGTAGCCGACCCCGCGGACCGTCCGGATCAGCGTCGGCGCCGAGGGCACGTCCTCCACCTTGGCCCGCAGCCGCTGGACGCAGGCGTCCACCAGCCGGGAGTCGCCCAGGTAGTCGTGCTCCCAGACCAGCCGGAGCAACTGCTGCCGGGACAACGCCTGGCCGGGCCGGCGGCTCAGTTCCAGCAGCAGCCGCAGCTCGGTCGGCGTCAGCTGGAGGTCCTCGCCGTCCTTCGTGACGGTCATCGCGGACCGGTCGATGACCACGCTGCCGTAGACGGAGGAGTCCGAACTCTCCCGTTCACCGCGGCGCAGCACCGCCCGGATCCGGGCGTCCAGCACGCGTGGCTGCACCGGCTTGACCACGTAGTCGTCCGCGCCCGACTCCAGCCCGACCACCACGTCGATGTCGTCCGAGCGGGCGGTCAGCAGGATGATCGGCAGCTGGTCGGTGCGCCGGATCCGGCGGCACACCTCGAAGCCGTCGATGCCGGGCAGCATGACGTCGAGCACGATCAGGTCCGGCCGCTGCTCCTTGAAGAGCTTCAGGCCGTCCTCGCCCGAGGCGGCGGCGGCCACACGGTGGCCCTGGCGGGTGAGAGCGAGTTCGAGGCCGGTCCGGATGGCGTCGTCGTCCTCGATCAGAAGGAGGAAAGGCACGGGCTCATTCTGGCCCACGCGGCGCGTCTCATCACCCACCCGGGTGGTGCTCGTCCTCCCGTGCAACCGGAACCGCGGCTTCGGCGTCCCCCACAGTGCCGGCGGTGCGGACCGAAGACCCGTCGGCTGTGACACCGCTGTGACAGTCGGCGGACAGCCCCATGACGACAGCCGGGCAAGATTTTCCATGTCGCCGAAGAACGGACCGGGTCAAACCGGTCCGCAGGACGGCGAAGAGACACGGAACCGCTCGTACCGACCATGGGGGTGCACGATGAACACCACGCTCAAGACCCGCAAGACCGCGGGCATCAGGAACGCGTGTTCGTCGACCGGCACCCACTTCGAGGTGCGGACGGACGCGACTTCCGGTGCCGTCACCGTACGGGGGTGCGCACACAGCACCGGGACCCGCAGCCTCGGCGGCGGGAGCAGGACGGGGGAGCTGCACGGCATCGGTCGCAAGGGGAGTGCGACCGGCTCCGGCACCACGCTGACCCTGCGGGCGATCGGCTCGGGGGAGCCGGCCGCCCGTGAGACCACCGGCGGGACCCTGCTGCGGCTGACGCCCGTGGCGCCGGTGGCGGCCGTGCCGCCGGTCGTGGCGGTCGTGCCGCAGGCGCAGACGGCGGTCGAGGAGGACTACATAGAGGAGTTCACGGCGTACGTCCGTGAGCGCCGCGCCTCCCTCTACGCCACCGCGTACCACCTCACCGGCGACCGCCACCAGGCCGAGGACCTGCTGCAGAGCGCGCTCTTCTCCACGTACCGGGCCTGGGGCCGGATCGCCGACAAGGCGGCGGTCGGGGGCTACCTCCGCCGCACCATGACCAACCTGCACATCTCCGCCTGGCGCCGCCGCAAGGTCGCCGAGTACCCGACGGAGGAGCTGCCCGAGACGGTCGGCGACACCGACGCGATGGGCGGCACCGAGCTGCGCGCCGTGCTCTGGCAGGCGCTCGCCAAGCTTCCGGAGAACCAGCGCACCATGCTGGTGCTGCGGTACTACGAGGGCCGGACCGACCCGGAGATCGCCGACGTGCTCAACATCAGCGTCGGCACGGTGAAGAGCAGCATCTGGCGCGCGCTGCGCCGCCTGCGCGACGACGAGCAGCTCAACCGCACCGGTGACCTGGCGCACGCGTTCGGCGAGCTCGTCGCGTAACGACAACAGACTCCCGTCGGGGGACGGGTGCACGGCCGCGGGAACGCGGGTGCCGGCTCGGGGGAGCGGCAACCGACGGGGGATCCCCGCAGCCGACAGAAGCAGTGGTCCCGGTGCCGGGGAGAGGCACTGGGCCCACTGCTTTTTCAGTGGCTGCGCCGGTGGACGGGGCAGCCGAACAGCCACAACAGGGGCGCGAGGGGGTGCCCGATCCTGTTCAGTGCACCCTGTCAGACGCCCACGGTTGCCGGGCGGTGGACGGCGGCCGCGCGGACGCGGCGTTCGGCCTCGGGGCCCGCGCAGGCGTACGCGCCGAGGGCGACCTGCCGGCCCACGATGCCGCGTTCGGCCCGCATCAGGCGCCAGCCGCGCCGCAGCAGGTAGGGGACGGACTTGCGCCCCTCGCGGACGTCCCGGCGGAAGCGCCGCCAGGCGGTGGTGAGCGGGCGGTTCCGCAGGCAGATGGCGTCGCCGAGCAGGTCCTCGGCCGCGCACTGGGCCGCGATCTCGGCGGCGAAGATGCCCTCGGCGATGAACGCGGGCGAGCCGGTGAGGTCGAGGACGCGGGTGCCGGCCCGGCCGTTGTCCGGGATGGAGTACACGGGTACCTCGGCCCGGCCGGTGGTCGTCAGGGCGCGGATCGCCGCCAGGGCCTGGTCGCGGTGCCAGGCGAGCGGGGAGTCCCAGTCGGTGCCGCCGTCGGGGAAGAGCGGCAGCGTCGGGTCGTCGCCGTCCTTGTAGAAGTCGTCGAGCTGGAGCACCGGCAGTCCGGTCCGCTCCGCGAGCGAGGACTTGCCCGACCCGGAGGGCCCGGAGAGCAGAACGACCCGGGCGAGGGCTATTGGGGCGGGGTTCGCGGAGGAGTCACTCACGAGACACCAGTCTGACGCATCGGGCACGGATGCCGAAACCGGCCGGTAGCGAGATCTTTAACGCAACCGGCCAACCACAGCCAGGGGCGCGGGGAACTGCGCGACATCGGAAGCCAACGGTCCGCAGCCTCCCACGGAGCGGAGTCCCGCCCCCTGGTCGAGTGCCGGAGCCAGAAGGCGACGGACCCGCGCCAGGGGGGGGAGAGGCGCGGGTCCGTCATAGGCACGTCCGGGCCCCCGGGGGGGTAGGGGCACTGGGGACGGCCAGTCTGTGGAGTTGTGCCGAGAGCCTGGTCAGAGGCCCATCGGGTGCCAGACCGTCTTGGTCTCCAGGAAGGAGAGTAGCCGGTCGGTCGTCGGGGACTTGGTCCAGTCCAGAGCGGACGGGTCCTCCGCCGGGCGAAGCACTCGCTTCAATGTATCCGCAGCCGACGCCTCCAGCGCGGCTGCCGCGCCGGGGCCGTCGGCGGCAATCGCGCCGGTGAGGTCGAGCCCGTTCACGTCCTGGTGCGAGGCCAGCGTCGGGGCGATGTCCGCCGTGCGGCCGGAGACCAGGTTGACCACACCGCCCGGCAGGTCCGAGGTCGCCAGCACCTCGCCCAGCGACAGCGCCGGGAGCGGGGCGTCGGCGGCGACGGCGACCACGACCGTGTTGCCGGTCGCGACGACCGGGGCGATCACCGAGATCAGGCCGAGCAGCGAGTACCCGTACCCGGTCTGCGGAGCGACGATCCCGATCACGCCGGTCGGCTCGGGCACGGACAGGTTGAAGAACGGACCGGCGACGGGGTTGGCCCCGCCGGCGATCTGCGCGACCTTGTCCGTCCAGCCGGCGTACCAGACCCAGCGGTCGATGGCCTCGTCGACCAGCGCCAGCGCCTTCTTGGCACCGATGCCCTCGGCGGTCGCCACCTCGGCGGCGAACTGCTCACGGCGGCCTTCGAGCATCTCGGCGACCCGGTAGAGCACCTGGCCGCGGTTGTACGCGGTGGTGCCCGACCAGCCCTTGACCGCCGCGCGGGCGGCGAGGACGGCGTCGCGGGTGTCCTTGCGGGTCCCGAGCGGGGCGTTGGCCAGCCACTGGCCCTTGGCGTCGGTCACCTCGTACACCCGTCCGCTCTCGGAACGCGGGAACTTCCCGCCGACGAACAGCTTGTAGGTCTTCATCACGTCAAGACGCGCGGTGGGCTCAGACATCGAGGTACGCCTCCAGGCCGTGGCGGCCGCCCTCGCGGCCGTACCCCGACTCCTTGTATCCGCCGAACGGCGAGGTCGGGTCGAACTTGTTGAAGGTGTTGGCCCAGACCACACCGGCCTTGAGCTGGTTCGCCATCCAGAGGATGCGCGAGCCCTTCTCGGTCCAGATGCCGGCGGAGAGGCCGAACGGCGTGTTGTTGGCCTTCTCGACCGCCTCGGTGGGCGTGCGGAAGGTCAGCACCGAGAGCACCGGGCCGAAGACCTCGTCGCGGGCGATCCGGTGCGCCTGGCTGACGCCGGTGAACAGCGTCGGGCGGAACCAGTAACCGGCGCCCGGGAGTTCGCACTCCGGGGCCCAGCGCTCGGCGCCCTCGGCCTCGCCGATCGCGGTCAGCTCGGTGATCCGCGCCAGCTGGGCGGCCGAGTTGATGGCACCCAGGTCGGTGTTCTTGTCCAGCGGGTCGCCGATCCGCAAGGTGCCCATCCGGCGCTTCAGCGCGTCGAGCAGCTCGTCCTGGATCGACTCCTGGACCAGCAGGCGCGAGCCCGCGCAGCAGACGTGGCCCTGGTTGAAGAAGATGCCGTTCACGATGCCCTCGACCGCCTGGTCGATCGGCGCGTCGTCGAAGACGATGTTCGCGGCCTTGCCGCCCAGCTCCAGCGACAGCTTCTTGCGGGTGCCCGCGATCTGCTTGGCGATGGACCGGCCGACCGGGGTCGAACCGGTGAAGGCGACCTTGTTGACGTCCGGGTGCGCGGTGAGCGCGGCGCCGGTCCGGCCGTCACCGGTGACGATGTTGACAACGCCCTTCGGCAGACCGGCCTGGCGGCAGATCTCGGCGAAGCGCAGCGCGGTCAGCGGGGTCGTCTCGGCGGGCTTGAGGACCACGGTGTTGCCGGTGGCGAGCGCGGGCGCGATCTTCCACGCCAGCATCATCAGCGGGAAGTTCCACGGGATGACCTGCCCGGCCACGCCCAGCGGGCGCGGGTTCGCGCCGTAGCCGGCGTAGTCGAGCTTGTCGGCCCAGCCCGCGTAGTAGAAGAAGTACGAGATCGCGGTCGGGATGTCGAAGTCCCGGCTCTCGCGGATCGGCTTGCCGTTGTCGATCGACTCCAGCACGGCCAGCTCGCGCGAGCGCTCCTGCATGATCCGGGCGATCCGGAACAGGTACTTGGCGCGCTCGCTGCCCGGCAGCGCCGACCAGTCGGTGAACGCCTTGCGGGCGGCGGTGACCGCGCGGTCGACGTCCTCCTCGGTGCCCTGCGCGAACTCGGCGATCACCTGCTCGGTGGCCGGGTTGACGGTCTTCAGGGCCTCGCTGCCGCTGCTGTCGACGAACTCGCCGCCGATGAAGTGGCCGTAGGAGGTCGCGATGTCGCCCGCGGCCGCGGGGGACTCGGGGGCGGGGGCGTACGTGAAGAGGCCGGACGGGTGCACGGCTGCGGCGGCGATGGCTGCGGCGGCCGGCTCGGCGGGCGTCTGGGCGGTGTTCTTGTTCTTGGCCATGAGGGTCAGTCCACCGTCACGTAGTCGGGACCGGAGTACCGGCCGGTGGTCAGCTTCTGACGCTGCATCAGCAGGTCGTTGAGCAGGCTGGAGGCGCCGAAGCGGAACCAGTCCGGGGAGAGCCAGTCGTCACCGAGGGTCTCGTTGACCATGACGAGGTACTTCATGGCGTCCTTGGTGGTCTTGATGCCACCGGCCGGCTTCACGCCGATCTGGATGCCGGTCTGCCGCTTGAAGTCGCGGACGGCTTCGAGCATCAGCAGCGTCACCGGCGGGGTGGCGTTGACCGCGACCTTGCCGGTGGACGTCTTGATGAAGTCGGCGCCCGCGAGCATCGCGAGCCAGGAGGCGCGGCGCACGTTGTCGTACGTCTGCAGCTCACCGGTCTCGAAGATGACCTTGAGGTGGGCGTGCGTGCCGTCGGCGCGCCGGCACGCCTCCTTGACGGCGGTGATCTCCTCGAAGACCGACAGGTAGCGGCCGGAGAGGAAGGCACCCCGGTCGATCACCATGTCGATCTCGTCGGCACCGGCCGCGACCGCGTCGGCGACGTCGGCCAGCTTCACCGGGAGCGCGGCGCGCCCGGCGGGGAAGGCGGTGGCGACCGAGGCGACCTGGATGTCCGTCCCCGCGAGCGCCGCCTTCGCGGTGGCGACCATGTCCGGGTAGACGCAGATCGCCGCGACCCGAGGGGCGCTCGGGTCGCTGGGGTCGGGGTTCCGGGCCTTGGTGCACAGGGCGCGCACCTTGCCGACCGTGTCCGCGCCTTCCAGCGTGGTCAGGTCGATCATCGAGATCGCCAGGTCGATGGCATAGGCCTTCGCCGTGGTCTTGATCGATCGAGTACCGAGGGAGGCGGCACGGGCTTCCAGGCCGACGGCGTCGACGCCGGGCAGGCCGTGCAGGAAACGGCGGAGCGAGGCCTCGGACGCCGCAACGTCCTGAAGGCCGCCGCCCGCAGCGCCGGGGGCATTGGCTGCAACAGTGGACATAGTCACCAGGGCAGCATATCTACGCGCGTAGCGATGCGCTAGGGCACCCCCCTTTCGATGCCGGACCGAGATCTGGGCGGGGGGTCGGGTTGAGATCCGGGCTGAGAGCCGGGGCGGGGTTCGGGTGCGGATCCGGTCGGCGGGCGGGCTGGGGCTGTTGTTCGGTGGGCGGAGGGCGGGGGATGTCGGACGGATGCCGGATATCAGATGACAGATTTCAAAATCTGTCATCTGATATCTGTTGGTCAATGTCTGGCGTCTGATGTCCGATATCGGGTAGCTGCCCGACGGTCTCCGGCAGCCCCGCCTTGAGCCCGGCGCGCCGTCCCGGACGTCATCCCGACGCCGTCCCGCGCGCCGTCCTGCGCAGAATGATCGGGTGACCTCCGAAATGCAGCCCGCCGCCGAACCGACCGATGCCGAGTCGACTGCCGCCACCCCGACCGCCGGCGAGCCCCCGGCCCCCCGGAAGCGGACCGGCCGCCGGCCCGGCTCCGCCGACACCCGTCGGACGGTGCTGGAAGCGGCGCGGGCCGAGTTCGCCGCGCGCGGCTACGAGAAGGCGAGCATGCGGGCGATCGGCCGCACCGCGGGTGTCGACGCGGCGCTGCTGCACCACTACTTCGGCAGCAAGGACCGGTTGTTCCTCGCCGCGCTTGAGCTCCCGGTCGACCCGAGGGCGGTGGTCGAGCAGGTGCTCCCGGGTGACCGCGAGACCGTCGGTGAGCGGGTGGCGGGCTTCGTTCTGGCCCTCTGGGAGCAGCCCGGGGTGCTCGACCGGCTGCTTGCGCTGGTGCGGGCGGCGGCCACCACCGAGCAGGTCGCACAGCTCATGCGCGATTTCGTCATGGAGGAGCTCGTCCGCCGCGCTGCCGCCGAACTCGGCCTCGACCAGGCGGAGTTGCGGATCGAGCTGATGCTCTCGCAGATCATCGGGCTGGCCATGGCCCGCTACGTGATCGGCATCGAGCCGCTCGCTTCGGCCACCCGCGAGGAGTTGGTACCGCTGCTTGCTCCGACCTTCCAGGGGTACCTCGGCGGTGCCCGGCCCGCCGCCGAGGGGACGGGGTGACCCGCCCTTACAGCTCGTAGTCCTTCGCGAGCTCGTCCCAGCGGATGCCGCGCAGGCCGTCGTCGGGGGCGTCGTCCGACGGCATGTCCGGGGTCGCCTGGAACCATATGACGGTCAGCGTGGAGCGGTGCAGTACCTGCACCAGCTGCGGGTCGACCGGGTGCGACTCGAAGGATCCGACGCAGGTGACGGCGGGCAGCAGTTCGACGGGGCCGAAGCCCCCGGCGGAAGTGTCCGGATACTCACGGACCGGCGTGACCAGGTGCACGGGAGTGCCGGGCCGGGCCTGCTCGGTGTTCCTGAGCAGGCGTTCGAGGAGGCGGTCGTTCCAGCGTCCGTGCGGGTACCCCTCCAGCATTCCGCCGTAGGTCGATGACAGCTGCACGCTGGAGAGTTCGATCGAGCGGCCGGAGGGGAGGGCAATGCGCGCCAGTGTCATGGCGCCGAACCTAGCCGCACCGCCCGCGTGCCCGCCGCCGAATTTCCGCTGGTCGGCGCTGCTGCCGGCGCCGCTGCCCGGCACTGCTTCCGCTATTGCTTCCGGATGCCCGCCCGCCGGCGCCGGGCTGCCGGTGCCCGACTCGTCCTGCCGCGTCGCTTGACGGCCGAGCCCCGCGAGGAGAAACTCATCACATGATGAATTCATCGCCAGTCGCGGCGCCCCCCGCGATCCGCGTCACCGGCCTGACGGTGACGCGCGGCGGCAACCCCGTCCTCCAGGGCCTGTCCCTCGACGTCGCGGCCGGTTCGATCACCGGGCTGCTCGGCCCCAGCGGCTGTGGCAAGACGACGCTGCTGCGCTCGATCGTCGGCGTCCAGAAGACCACCGCCGGACGGGTCGAGGTGCTCGGTGCGGAGGCCGGCAGCGCCGTGCTGCGGCGCCGGGTCGGCTATGTGACCCAGGCGCCCTCGGTCTACGGCGACCTGAGCGTCGCCGAGAACCTGCGCTACTTCGCGGCCGTCCTCGGCGCACCCGCCGACGATCCGGCCCGAGTGATCGCCCAGGTGGGGCTCTCGGCGCACCGGGAGACGCTCACCGCCCGGCTGTCCGGCGGCCAGCGGGCGCGGGTGTCGCTCGCGGCGGCTCTGCTGGGCAGTCCGGAGCTGCTCGTCCTCGACGAACCCACCGTCGGCCTCGACCCCGTCCTGCGGCAGGAGCTCTGGCAGCTCTTCCGGCAACTCGCCGACGCGGGTGCGACCCTGCTGGTCTCCAGCCATGTGATGGACGAGGCCGCCCGCTGCGACCGGCTGCTCCTGATGCGCGAGGGCCGGCTGCTGGCCGACGACACCCCGGCCGAACTGCTCAGCCGGACGGGCGCCGCCGACGTCGACAGCGCCTTCCTCGCCCTCGTCGCCGGACCGGCCCCGGCTGCGGCCCACACACCCTCGGCCCAAGCACCCTCGGCCCAAGTACCTTCAGCCCAAGCGCCCTCAGGGAAGTCAGGGACGTCCTCGTGAACCCCACCCGCACCCTGGCCACCGCCCGCCGCGTGCTGGCCCAGCTCCGCCACGACCCCCGGACCATCGCCCTGCTGCTGGTCGTCCCCTGCCTGCTGCTCACCCTGCTGAAGTACATGTTCGCGGGCCAGCCGTCGGCCTTCGACCGGACCGGCGCCGCTCTGCTCGGGATCTTCCCGCTGCTGGTGATGTTCCTGGTCACCTCGGTGGCCATGCTGCGCGAGCGCACCACCGGCACGCTGGAGCGCCTGCTCACCATGCCGCTGGGCAGGCTCGACCTGCTGCTCGGTTACGCCCTCGCCTTCGGCGTGGTGGCGCTGCTCCAGGCCGCCCTCGCCTCGGCGCTGACGCTCGGCCTGCTCGGCCTCCATGTCGCCGGCCCGACCTGGCTGCTCTTCGCGGTGGCGCTGGGCGACGGCCTGCTCGGCATGGCGCTCGGCCTGTTCGTGTCGGCCTTCGCCGCCACCGAGTTCCAGGCGGTCCAGTTCCTGCCGGCGGTCCTGCTGCCGCAGCTGCTGCTCTGCGGCCTCTTCGTGCCGCGCGCCCGGATGGGCGAGGCTCTGCGCTGGGCCTCGGACGTGCTGCCGCTCTCCTACGCGGTCGACGCGATGAACCGGCTGACCAGCACCACCGGCGTCGACGGCCGGGTCCTGCGCGACCTCGCGGTCATTGCCGGGGCCGCGCTGCTCTCCCTCGCGCTGGGCGCGGCCACCCTGCGGCGGCGCACGGCGTGAACCGGGCCGATGCGCCCCCTGGCCGCGTACGGGCAGCCGGGGGCGCATCCTCGCCGGTCACACCGGCTTCGGAACGCTCCCCGCCCCGAAGCCGGTCCCCGCCATGCCCGGCAACCCAGGCAGCCCCGGCCGCCAGGTCACCGGCCGAGCCAACTCCGCACTCGTCGCCGCCGCTTCGTGACGGCACTCACCACCACGAGCCGGTGGTCCGCCGCGAAGCCGTCGACGCTCCAGGTGTCACTGCCGACGAGGAGGGCGGCGAGCCGCCCGTCCACGGCATCGCGAGGGAACTCGCCCCACACCGACTGCTCCTCCGGCCGGAAGTGATGCCCGAACGTGTCCGCCCGCTCCAGGACGGCGAGGACCGCCAACTGCCCCTCCCCGTCCATCTCCTGCGGAAGGACCGCTTCCACCCGGTACCTGTCGTCGGGGCGGCGTTCCAGTCGCACGCCGACTCCGGTCGCCTCGGCCAACGCGAGCGCGAACCCGATCACCTGGCTCATCCGGCCGTCTCCCCGCCGTCGCCTGTCGCGCCGATCAGCGCCCACGTGCACTTTCCGACCCCGCCCGCGCGCGGGCAGCACCCCCAGCGCTCCGCCAACTCCCGTACCAGCAAGAGGCCACGCCCGGATTCGTCCTCCGCGCAGGTGTCCGGCCGGAGCGCCGGGCGGACACTGTCGGCGTCGTGCACCTCGATCCGCAGGCGTCCGAGGTGCAGTTCGAACCGGACCTGGATCAGCCGTCCCCGCGTGCCGTGCGCATGCAGCACAGAGTTGGCGACGAGCTCGCTGACCAGCAACTCGCCTGTGTCGAGCACCCGTTCGCCACCCTCCAGCTCTCCGAGGAAGCTTCGGAGCAGCCTGCGTGCCGCACCGGCCGACTTCCTGTGGCGCGGCAGCCAGCAGGCGCGCTCGTCACCCCTGGCGAGTGGTCTGTCGGGAGTTTCGGGCATGGCGCAGCTCCTCTGGGCGCGACGGGAGGGCGAAGCGGGCGTGTTGGACGCCCCGTTGACGGCCGGAGGCGGGCACAGGAATGCCCGGGCGGCGAGCCATCATGATCACTTAAGGTGAATGCACGGACTACTCCCCGTAAGCATGCTCCGTCGCGGCGCACTGCTGCAAGTGGGTCGGATGCAATTTGCTATTGGATCACTCCGGGCATTCGGTGCCCCTCCGGCCGGTCGGACGGGCAGACTGGGGGCCTCAGTTGAGAAGGGAACGAGGTATGCCCGCAGGTGGACGGCCGACTGTGCGCAGCCGACGGCTCGGCGCGGCCCTCCGGAAGCACCGTCAGGCGGCCGGCATGGACCAGGCCGCCGCAGCGGAGAAGCTCATGGGATCGGTCGCCAAGGTGTCGCGGATGGAGACGGGCAAGGTCACGTCCCGCCCGATCGAGGTCCGCCTCCTGCTGGACCTGTACGAGGTCAGCGACCCGGAGGAGCGCGAGCGGCTCGAATCCCTCGCCCGCGAGGGCAACCGGCGCGGGTGGTGGCTCGACCACGGCGGATCGGTCAGCGCGAACTACGCCTCGTACATCGAGTTGGAGAGCGACGCCACGCACATAGTGGCCTGGCAGTTGGCGCTCATCCCGGGGCTGCTTCAGACACCGGCGTTCGCCATGGCGGTGCTCGATGCCAATCCGGCAGTAGTTCCGGCGGAGAACAGGGACGAGTTCATCAAGGTTCGCGCGGCCCGCCAGCGGCGGATCGAGGACGGGGAGGTTCGCTTGACGGCCATCGTCTGGGAACCTGCCGTCACAGCGCCCATGAGCAGTCCGGATGTCCACCGTGAGCAGCTGGACCACCTCTTGAAGGCGTCGAAGCTGCCCAACGTGACGATTCAGATTCTGCCGCTGAGTGCGGGCAATGTCGCACGAGTGGTCGGTCCGTTCACGGGGATGTCGTTCGGCCAGCACTCCACCCTCGAAGCCGTCTCCTTCGAGGGCTACACGAACCTGGTAGTCGTGGAAGCCGCAGAGGAGTTGGGATGGTACGTCCACGCTCTCGAAAACCTGAGGTCAGCCGCTTGGACGCCTGAACAGACCTCGGCCTTCCTCAGGAAGACGCTTCGGGAACTCTCGCAGGACCACGGAAAGGAAGAATCGTCATGACCCGACCCGACCTTGTGACCCCCTTCAAGAAGTCGTCGTACTCCCAGGCGGGTGGCGAGTGCGTGGAGACCGCCCTGACGTCGAGCCGCGGCCAGGCCGTGCGTGACTCCAAGGACCCGGACGGGCCGGTGCTGGTCTTCCCGGCCGACGCGTGGTCGGCGTTCGTCGCCGGCGTCCGGTCGGGGGACTTCCCCGCCGTCTGAGCGGGCAGCGTCGGCAGGCCCCGGCCCCGGCGGGGATCGTCCCGCCGGGGCCGGGGTGGCCGGCGGCGGAGGCGCGGGGTGGTGCACCCGGACCGACCTGGGCACATGTGGGGAAACCTTGGGGCACAACAGCGTCACGGCCCGCGCCGATCGCCGACCCCGTGCGGCAGAATCGTCCCCATGACCGAATCCGACGGCACGCCCGACCCCGGCACGCCCGAACCCGACTCCGGCGCCGACCCCGGCGCCGGGACGCCCGCCGCCTCCGGGCCGAAGGCCGCGACACCCGCCGCTTCCGGGCCGAAGTACGCCGACCGCGTCTACCGGTCCGTTCCCGGTGTGATCTCCGGTGTGCTGCTGCTGGCCGTCGCGGCCTGGCTGATCATCGACGCGGTGCTGACCGGGAGCGGTCGCACGCCGTGGATCGCGCTCGCCGCCGCGCCGCTCTTCGCGTTCCCCGTCATCGCGTACACGCTGCGCCCGGTGGTGCTCTCCAACGACGACCGGCTGCTGGTCCGGAACCCGATCCGGACGGTCCACGCGCCGTGGGCCTCGGTCGAGGGGTTCAAGGCGGGGTACTCGGTCGAGTTGTTCGCCGCCGGCAAGAGCTACCAGGTGTGGGCCGTCCCGGTGTCGCTCAAGCAGCGCAAGCGGGCCACCGCGCGGGCCACCCGTGCGGCGGCCGGCGGTGACCCCGAGGCCTCCCGGACGACCCGGGCCCGCCGGCCCGACGAGGCCGACCCGACCCGGGCCTGGTCCGACCAGGTGGTCGACTCCCTCCAGGAGACCGCCGAGCGCAACGCCGGGCTGCCCGGCGCCGCCGGTCCGGTCACCGTGACCTGGTGCTGGTGGGTCATCGCCCCCACGCTGGCCGGGCTGGTCGCCCTGGCGGCCCTGCTCGCCACCGGCTGACCCTCCCGCGCACGCGCACGCCGTGATACGGCGACGGGCCCGGTGTCCAGCCCCCATCGAAGGGGCTGGACACCGGGCCCGTCGCCGTTCGGCCGTGGCCTCAGATGCCGGCGGCCGCCGCCAGGTCGCGCTTGATCGCGTCCAGCACACCTGCGGCCTGCTCCCGGGTGCCGGCCAGGTCGGCGGCGGTGGCGACCGGGAGGACGACCTCCAGGTAGCACTTGAGCTTCGGCTCGGTGCCGGAGGGGCGGACCACGATCCGGGCCGAGCGGACGCCCTCGCCGGTGAGGCGGTAGCGCAGGCCGTCGGTCGGCGGGAGGTCGGCGGAGCCGGCGGCCAGGTCGTCGGCCCCGGTCACCCGCAGGCCGGCCAGCACGGTCGGCGGCTGCTCGCGCAGGCGCTGCATCACGTCGGCGATCAGGGTGAGGTCCTCCACCCGGACGGAGAGCTGGTCGGTGGCGTGCAGGCCGTGCTCCAGCGCCAGGTCGTCCAGCAGGTCGGTCAGGGTGCGGCCGGTCCGCTTGAGCGTCGCGGCCAGCTCGGCGACCAGCAGGGCGGCGGTGATGCCGTCCTTGTCGCGGACGCCCTCCGGGTCCACGCAGTAGCCGAGCGCCTCCTCGTAGCCGTACCGCAGGCCGTCCGCGCGGGCGATCCACTTGAAGCCGGTCAGCGTCTCGGCGTAGCCGGTGCCGGCGGCCTCGGCGATCCGGCCGAGCAGGGTGGAGGAGACGATGGTGGTGGCGAAGGTGCCGGTGGCGTGCTTGGCGACCAGCGCCGCGCCGAGCAGCGCACCCACGTCGTCGCCGTGCAGCATCCGCCAGCCGTTCGGCTTCGCGGCGTCCGGCACGGCGACCGCGCAGCGGTCGGCGTCGGGGTCGTTGGCGATGATGATGTCCGGGCCGACCGAGGCGGCGGTGCGGAACGCGAGGTCCATCGCGCCCGGCTCCTCCGGGTTGGGGAAGGCCACGGTGGGGAAGTCCGGGTCCGGCTCGGCCTGCTCGGCGACGACCGTCGGGGCGGGGAAGCCGGCCTGCTTGAAGGCGGCGACCAGGGTGTCCCGGCCGACGCCGTGCAGCGGGGTGTAGACGACCTCCAGGTCGCGCGGGGTCGACGGGTCGACGGTGGTGACGGCACGGTTCAGGTACGCCTCGACCACGTCGTCGCCCAGCACCTCCCAGCCGCTCTCGGCCAGCGGGACCTCGTCGAGCGAGCCGATGGCGTCGATCCCGGCGGCGATGCCCGCGTCGGCGGGCGGGACGATCTGCGAGCCGTCGCCCAGGTAGACCTTGTAGCCGTTGTCCTGCGGCGGGTTGTGGCTGGCCGTCACCACGACACCGGCGGCGGCGCCGAGGTGGCGGATCGCGAAGGCCAGCACGGGGGTGGGCAGCGGGCGCGGCAGCAGCGCGGCGCGCAGGCCGGCGCCGACCATCACGGCGGCGGTGTCGCGGGCGAAGTCGTACGACTTGTGGCGGGCGTCGTAGCCGATGACCACCAGGTCGCCGAGGTTCTCCTGACGCACGTACGCGGCGAGGCCGGCGGCGGCGCGGATGACCACGGCGCGGTTCATCCGCATCGGGCCCGCGCCCAGCTCGCCGCGCAGGCCGGCGGTGCCGAACTGGAGGCGGTCGGCGAAGCGCTCGGCCAGCCGGGACCAGGCGAGCCGGTCCTCGGTCCTGCCCTCCGGGCCCTCGGCGGCGGCCAGCATCGCGGCCAGCTCCTCGCGGGTCTGCGGGTCGGGGTCCTCGGCGAGCCAGGCCCGGGCCCGGGTGAGGAGATCGGTGGTGGGTGCCTGCGCCATCATGTCTCTTCTCAGGAGACCCTCGGTGTCATCCGAAGGGGGGAATTGAGATGCTCTGTCGCCGAAGGCGTGGAGCGCCGTAGTAGCGCCACCGCGCACCTCCGGGTACCGGTCGGGGCTTGGCCGTCGCCAAAGCGAGAAGCCCCCTCGCCACGAGGGGGAGGAGTCACGGGTGCCGGCTCCGTCCGAGGCCGGTGCCTGGGCGGTCCGGGCGGAAACCAACGCACAGTGGGGGTCTTCGGGCGGGTTGTGCCCGAAGACCCCCACTACTCATGATTCTGCGTCAGTGTCGGCTCAGATCCGCTCAAGGACCTTCGCCAGCAGCGCGCCCATCCGCTCGGCGCTGGCCTTGCCGGCCTCCAGCACCTCGGCGTGGTTGAGCGGCTCGCCCGTCATCCCGGCGGCCAGGTTGGTGACCAGCGAGATGCCGAGCACCTCGGCGCCGGCCTCGCGGGCGGCGATGGCCTCCAGCGTGGTGGACATGCCGACCAGCTCGCCGCCGATCACCCGGGCCATGTGCACCTCGGCCGGGGTCTCGTAGTGCGGGCCGCGGAACTGGACGTACACGGCCTCGTCCAGCGACGGGTCGACCTCGCGGCACAGCTGCCGCAGGCGCGGCGAGTACAGGTCGGTGAGGTCGACGAAGTTCGCGCCGACGATCGGCGAGTCGGCGGTCAGGTTGATGTGGTCGCTGATCAGGACCGGCTGGCCGGGGACCCAGCCCTCGCGCAGGCCGCCGCAGCCGTTGGTCAGCACGATGGTCGAGCAGCCGGCCGCGGCGGCGGTGCGGACACCGTGCACGACGGTGGCCACGCCGTGACCCTCGTAGTAGTGGTTGCGGCCGAGGAAGATCAGGGCGCGCTTGTCGCCGATCCGGACGGACCGGATCTTGCCGGAGTGGCCGGCCACGGCGGGGGCGGGGAAGCCCGGCAGGTCCGTGACGGGGAACTCGGCCACGGTCTCGCCGAGGGCGTCGGCGGCCGGCACCCAGCCGGAGCCCATCACCAGGGCGACGTCGTGGCGCTCGGCGCCGGTCAGCTCGCGCAGGCGCGCGGCGGCGGCCTGGGCGGCGGCGTAGGGGTCGGTGGGGACGATCGACTGAGGAGTTGCGTTCACACCGCCGAGGATAGACGGCATTCGCCTACGCGCGTAGAACAAACCGCCCAAGCCATGCCGGATCGTTACCCGGTTGACCCGAAACGCCAGGAAAAGGCCGGATTCCGCTGTACACCTTTGGAGAGACCGACAGTGGCCCCCGAGCCCGCCTCCGGGCAGCGCCCCGACCGGTCTCAGCAGGGACGATGCCGCAGATCGAGCACGTAGTCGTGCGGCGCGCCCGCGCTCTCGGCGGCGTCCGCGATCAGCCCCAGGTAGCGCGCGGCCGGCAGCCCGCCCTCGTAGTCGTTCAGCACGTACGTCCAGACCTGGATGTCGCCGTCCAGGGTGTGCGCCCGCAGCTTCGTCTTGCGGTAGATGCCGAGCTGCACGCCCTCCCAGCGGTCGAGGCCCTCCTCGTCCATCGGCGCCACGTCGTAGAGCGAGACGAAGACCTGCTCCTTCTCGTCCTCGACCACCGTGGCCAGCGATCCCTCCCAACCGAGGTGCTCACCACCGAAGGTGAGCCGCCAGCCGTCCAGCCAACCGGTGCCGCGCAGCGGTGAGTGCGGGGCGCGTCGGCTCATCTGCCGGGCGTCGAGATTGGTGGCGTACGCGGCGTAGAGGGGCATGGCGCCAGCCTACGGGAGACCATGGGGCCCGAGGCCCGGGGGAGTGTCGATCGTCACATCCCGGCGGAGCCGGGAACCCTGACTCGACCTAGTGGCGCCCCCGGCGTGGCGCGGCTCCCGGCGTACGGGACAATGGTGCACGTGACTCGGATCGTGATCATCGGTGGCGGACCCGGCGGCTATGAGGCAGCGCTCGTCGCTGCCCAGCTCGGCGCGGAGGTGACCGTTGTCGACCGCGACGGTCTGGGTGGATCGGCGGTGCTCACGGACTGCGTGCCGTCCAAGACGCTGATCGCCACGGCGGAGGTGATGACCACCTTCGACAGCTCGTACGAGGAGCTGGGCATCATCGTCCGTGACGACACCCCCCCGGTGAACGGCTCGGCCCGGGTGGTCGGCGTGGACCTCGGGAAGGTCAACCGCCGGGTCAAGCGGCTGGCGATCGCCCAGTCGCACGACATCACCCAGTCCGTCACCCGCGCGGGCGTCACGATCCTGCGCGGCAAGGGCCGGCTCGGCTCGGGCGGCCAGGCGGCGGACGGCTCCCGCGAGGTGCTGGTCGAGGCCCCCGACGGCACCGTCGAGGCGCTGCGCGCCGACGCCGTGCTGATCGCCACCGGCGCCCACCCCCGCGAGCTGCCCGACGCCCAGCCGGACGGCGAGCGGATCCTCACCTGGACGCAGGTCTACGACCTGGACGAGCTGCCCGCCGAGCTGATCGTGGTCGGCTCCGGCGTCACCGGCGCCGAGTTCGCCGGCGCGTACCAGGCGCTCGGCTCCAAGGTCACCCTGGTCTCGTCCCGCGACCGGGTGCTCCCCGGTGAGGACCCGGACGCGGCCGAGGTGCTGGAGGAGGTCTTCCGCCGCCGCGGCATGAACGTGATGGGCCGCTCCCGGGCCGAGGGCGCCAAGCGCGTCGGCGACCGGGTCGAGGTCACCCTCGCGGACGGCCAGGTCATCTCGGGCACGCACTGCCTGATGGCGGTCGGCTCGATCCCGAACACCGCCGACATGGGCCTGGAGGAGGCCGGTGTCCGGCTGAACGACTGGGGCCAGGTCAAGGTCGACCGGGTCTCCCGCACCTCCGCCCCCGGCGTCTACGCGGCGGGCGACTGCACCGGCGTCTTCATGCTCGCCTCGGTCGCCGCGATGCAGGGCCGGATCGCGATGTACCACGCGCTCGGCGACGCGGTGCAGCCGCTGAACCTGAAGACCGTCTCCTCCAACGTCTTCACCGACCCGGAGATCGCCACCGTCGGCTACACCGCCGCCGACGTGTCCTGCGGGAAGATGGACGCCGTCGAGGTGAAGCTGCCGCTGCGCGGCAACCCGCGGGCCAAGATGCAGGGCATCCGGGACGGCTTCGTGAAGCTGTTCTGCCGCCCCGGCACCGGCATCGTGGTCGGCGGCGTGGTGGTCGCCCCCCGGGCCAGCGAGCTGATCCACTCGATCTCGCTCGCGGTGGACAACAACTTGACGGTCGAACAGGTGGCCAGCGCGTTCACGGTCTACCCGTCCGTCTCCGGCTCCACCGCCGAGGCCGCCCGCCAGCTGCACATCCGCAAGCGCGACAGCGCGGATTCCTGATCCGTTGAACGGAGTTGAGGCGGTCGCCCCCGGGGCGGCCGCCTTCGCCGTATCCGGCCGCGTCACCCGCACGGCGGGGCGTACCACCGCTTGCTGACGGCGCGTATTGTACGGTCGCACGCTGCTCCAAGGCGGGCAATTCCCGTAACCAGCTGCAAACGCCTGAAAGCAGACGGTCATTCAGGTTACCGTCGGTTCTGTGTTTGCAGCAGAACGTCGCCAGTTGATCCTTGAGATGGTGCGCGCCAACGGAGCGGTCTCGCTCCGTGAGCTGGCCCGCGTCGTCCAGACCTCCGAAGTCACCGTGCGCAGAGACGTCCGGGCCCTGGAGGCCGAAGGGCTGCTCGACCGCCGGCACGGCGGCGCGGTGCTCCCCGGCGGCTTCAGCCGGGAGCCGGGCTACCCGCAGAAGACCCACCTCGCCGCGGCCGAGAAGAGCGCGATCGCCGATCTGGCGGCCGGGCTGGTCGAGGAGGGGGACGCCGTCGTGGTCGGCGCCGGGACGACCACCCAGGAGCTGGCCCGCCGGCTGGCCCGGATCCCCGGGCTGACGGTGGTCACCAACTCGCTCCTGGTCGCCCAGGCGCTCGCCCACGCCAACCGGGTGGAGGTGGTGATGACGGGCGGCACCCTGCGCGGCTCCAACTACGCCCTGGTGGGCAGCGGCGCCGAGCAGTCGCTGCACGGCCTGCGGGTCACCAAGGCCTTCATCTCCGGCAGTGGGCTGACGGCCGAACGCGGCCTGTCCACCACCAACATGCTCTCCGCGAGCGTGGACCGGGCACTGGTGCAGTCGGCCACCGAGGTCATCGTCCTCGCCGACCACACCAAGCTCGGCGCGGACACCATGTTCCAGACCGTCCCCACCGACGGCATCACCCGCCTGGTGACGGACGAGCACGCCGCCGCCGACGACTCGACGGCCCGTGAGCTGGACGCCCTGGCGGACTGCGGCGTGCAGGTCGTCATCGCCCCGCTCGGCCTCGTGGCCGAGCCGCCGCCCGTGCAGCAGGCACCGCCGGCCGCCCAGCGCCGCCCCACCCTGCCGCCCGGCGGCGCCCCCCTCCCGGGCCAACGCCGCCCCGGCGCGCACGGCGGGCCGCCGACCCGCCTGGCGGAGCTGGGAGCGCCACGCGTGCGCTGATCGTAACTGGCGAGCCATCAGGGGCGCGGGGAACTGCGCGGGACGGCAGGCTCTGCACCGTTACTGCTTCGACTTACAGCAAGAGGCACCCCGTTGCGCAGGAGCGCTTCAGGGTGCCTCTTGTTCGGAGCTATTCAGTTCAGGTCCGGAGTCTTCCGGTTTCGCGCAGTTCTCCCCCAGCCTTCGGCCGGGGGTACCCCCACGCGCCCCTGAAAAGACTCAGTCCTTGATCTCGCAGAGCGCCGCGCCGCTGGTGACGCTCGCGCCGACCTCGGCCTTGAGGCCGACGACGGTGCCGGCCTTGTGGGCGTTGAGGGGCTGCTCCATCTTCATCGCCTCCAGGACGACGATCAGCTCGCCCTCGGCGACGACCTGGCCCTCCTCGACGGCGACCTTGACGATGGTGCCCTGCATCGGCGAGGCCAGCGTGTCACCGCTCGCCGCCGGACCGGCCTTCTTGGTGCCGACCCGGCGCTTGGTCTTGCCGCCCGCCGAGGCGCCCGCCGCCGGAGCGGAGGAGACACCCAGCGACGAGGGCAGCGAGACCTCGATCCGCTTGCCGCCGACCTCGACCACCACGGTCTCGCGCTGGTCGGGCTCCTCGCCCTCGCCACCCGCGCCGACGAAGGCGGGGATGGTGTTGTCGAACTCGGTCTCGATCCACCGGGTGTAGATCGTGAACGGGCCCTCGGAGCCGTGCACCTCCGGCGCGAACGCCGGGTCGGTGACGACCGCCTGGTGGAACGGGATGGCGGTGGCCATGCCCTCCACCTTGAACTCCGACAGCGCACGCGCGGCACGCTGCAGTGCCTGCTTGCGGGTGGCGCCGGTGACGATCAGCTTGGCGAGCAGCGAGTCCCAGGCGGGGCCGATGACCGAGCCGGACTCGACGCCCGCGTCCAGCCGGACGCCGGGGCCGGACGGCGGCGCGAACAGCGTCACCGTGCCGGGGGCGGGCAGGAAGCCGCGGCCCGGGTCCTCGCCGTTGATGCGGAACTCGATCGAGTGACCCCGCACCTCCGGGTCGTCGTACCCGAGCTCCTCGCCGTCGGCGATCCGGAACATCTCGCGCACCAGGTCGAGCCCGGTGACCTCCTCGGAGACCGGGTGCTCCACCTGGAGACGGGTGTTGACCTCCAGGAAGGAGATCAGCCCGTCCTGGGAGACCAGGAACTCGCAGGTGCCGGCGCCGACGTAGCCCGCCTCGCGCAGGATCGCCTTGGACGCCCGGTACAGCTCGGCGTTCTGCTCCTCGGTGAGGAACGGCGCCGGGGCCTCCTCCACCAGCTTCTGGTGGCGGCGCTGCAGCGAGCAGTCACGGGTGGAGACGACCACCACGTTGCCGTGCTGGTCGGCGAGGCACTGGGTCTCGACGTGCCGGGGGTTGTCGAGGTACTGCTCGACGAAGCACTCGCCGCGCCCGAAGGCGGCGACCGCCTCGCGGACGGCGGACTCGAACAGCTCCGGGATCTCCTCCAGCGTGCGGGCGACCTTGAGGCCGCGACCGCCACCGCCGAAGGCCGCCTTGATGGCGACCGGCAGGCCGTGCTCCCGGGCGAACGCGAGCACCTCGTCGGGGCCCGCGACCGGGTCCGGCGTACCGGCGACCAGCGGGGCACCGGCGCGCTGGGCGACGTGCCGGGCGGTGACCTTGTCGCCGAGGTCGCGGATGGCCTGCGGCGGCGGGCCGATCCAGGTCAGGCCCGCGTCGATGACGGCCTGGGCGAACTCGGCGTTCTCGGACAGGAACCCGTAGCCCGGGTGGACGGCGTCCGCACCGGAGTCGGCGGCCGCCTTGAGCACCTTGGCGATGTCCAGGTAGCTGGTGCCGGGGGTGTCGCCGCCGAGCGCGTAGGCCTCGTCGGCCGCGCGGACGTGCAGCGCGTCCCGGTCGGGCTCGGCGTAGACGGCGACGCTGGCGATACCGGCATCCGAGCAGGCCCGGGCGACGCGGACGGCGATTTCTCCGCGGTTGGCGATGAGCACCTTGCGCACTGTGGCTCCCTTCTTGAACCTCGTTGAGTCTAGGGATCGATAGGTCATACCGGCGAGTAGCCCCAGGTGGTGAGCTTGCCCACACGGAGCGTGACGCGGATTCGTGATCACTCGCGCACGGAGTGGCACACCCTGCTGGTAGAGACGCTACGCGCGGCGCCGGGGAACCACCGGGGTATGGCCGGAGACCGGCCGGAGGCGTCCGCGCCGCGCCGTGGCCTTCGCCACACCGGGCGCCCGTCCGGGCTCATCCGGCCACCGCGGCCGGGGCCGGCGCCGCGGCGGTGGCCGGCCCCGTGATGTCCGCGGCGAGCTCGACGACGTCCGGGCCGTACGCCGCGGGGTTGACCACCCGCAGGACGAGGACGAACGTGCCGTCCGTGCCGTAGCGGCGGGCCAGCTGCCGGTGGTGGGTGGTCAGGTAGCGGACGGCCGCGTGGTTCGAGGTGGCGGTCTGGCCCGCGATCAGGAAGACCGGGCGGCTGCCCGGCCCGGCATGCAGCCGGGCCAGCAGGACGTAGCGCCCGTTGTCGGGCACCGCCGGGTCGGCCTCGAAGCCGTACTCCTCGCCGCCGACCGCGATGGTCTCCCAGCGCGTCCGGCCCGGGTCGATGCCGTACCGCACACCGGGCAGCCAGGAGGTCAGGTGGGCGGCCGTGCGCTGGTTGCTGGTCGGGCCGCCGAGGCAGAACTCGGCCTTGCCGCCGATCCCTTGGCGCACCTGGTCGTGGACGACGATCTCGGCGCGGGCGCCGCACTCCTTCACCAGGGCGGCCAATTCCATCAGCGCGTACACGTCGTTGCGCGAGACGCTCTTCGAACTGGCCGAGGCCGTGTGCTGGTTCACCACCAGCAGGCACTCGGTACCGCCGGGCATCCCGAAGAACTCCCGGATCCGGCCGAGCCGTCGGCGGCGGCGCAGGGTCTGCGCCAGCCAGCCCAGGCCGGCGCTGATGGCGCTGGCGACCAGGCCGAGCAGCACGTTGAGCACACTGTCGGTCATCCCAGCTCCTTCCCGGACTCGACGGCAGGCGCCAGCCTAGCGACCGGGCGGACCGGCGGAGGTGGATCGGTACGACAGATGTACGGGCCCGGATCTGTCCGAATCCGCAGCGGAAACCGCGGAACCCCTGCCGTGCACCCCCGCCGGGGCGGCGGCTCAGGTCCAGAGGTCGGTCAGCCGGATGCCGAGGTCCGCGAGGAGACGCCGCAACAGCGGCAGCGACAGGCCGATGACGTTGCCCGGGTCGCCGTCGATGCCGTCGACGAACGGCGCCGAGCGCCCGTCCAGGGTGAACGCCCCTGCCACGTGCAGGGGTTCGCCCGTGGCGATGTACGCGGCCACCTCGGCGTCGTCCGGGGTGCCGAAGCGGACGGTGGTGGAGGCGGTCGCCGAGGACTGCTTGCCGGTGGCGGTGTCGATCACGCAGTGGCCGGTCCGCAGCACGCCGTCCCGGCCGCGCATCGACTGCCAGCGGACCAGCGCCTCGGCGGCGTCGGCGGGCTTGCCGAGCGCCCGGCCGTCCAGCTCCAGCACCGAGTCGCAGCCGATCACCAGCTGCCCGTCGGACAGCCCGGCGGCGACCGCGTTCGCCTTCGCCTCGGCCAGCACCAGGGCCAGTTCGCCCGGGGTCGGCGCGCTGAGGGCGTCCTCGTCCACCCCGCTCACCACCACCTGCGGGTCCAGCCCGGCCTGCCGGAGCAGGCCGAGGCGGGCGGGGGAGGCGGAGGCGAGGACGAGCGTGCGGGTGGTCATGCCGACAGCCTAAGGGGCCCGGGGCGCGAGGAACTGCGCGAGGGCGGAAGGCAACGGTCCGCACCTTCCGACTTCGCGCAGTTCCTCGCGCCCCTGTTGTGGTTGCCCGCTTGCCTTGTCGCGGAGCCCGTCCGTGGCTGGGCGAGTGCCTATCCGGCCCAGCCGGAGGTGCGCCAGGCGTGGGGGCCGGGGGCGGGGGTGTGCCGCATCCGCCGGGCCCGGTCGTTCCATGCGGAGGCCGGGCCGCCGCCCGCGCGGCCGGCCGCCGCAGCGGCCTCGGCGGCGGCCCGGGCTGAGACCACCGCCAGGACGGTGGCCAGCTCCTCGGGGGTCGGCTGCCCGTGCAGCACCTGGATCGGGGTCATGCTCAATCCTCTCCCAGCGACGGCGGAATTACAGGGGGATGTTGCCGTGCTTCTTGGGCGGCAGCACCTCGCGCTTGCCGCGCAGCGCCCGCAGGCCCCGCACGATGTGCCGACGGGTCTCGGAGGGCGCGATCACCGCGTCCACGTACCCGCGCTCGGCGGCCAGGTACGGGTTGAGCAGGGTGTCCTCGTACTCGGCGACGAGCTCGGCGCGGCGGGCGTCGACGTCCTCGCCGGCCGCGGCGGCCTGGGTCAGCTCGCGGCGGTAGACGATGTTGGCCGCGCCCTGCGCGCCCATCACGGCGATCTGCGCGGTCGGCCAGGCGAGGTTGAGGTCGGCGCCCAGGTGCTTGGAGCCCATGACGTCGTACGCGCCGCCGAAGGCCTTGCGGGTGATCACGGTGATCAGCGGGACGGTCGCCTCGGCGTACGCGTAGATCAGCTTGGCGCCGCGCCGGATGATGCCGTCCCACTCCTGGCCGGTGCCGGGCAGGAAGCCGGGCACGTCCACGAAGGTGATGACCGGGATGTTGAAGCTGTCGCAGGTCCGGACGAACCGCGCGGCCTTCTCGCTGGCGGCGATGTCCAGGCAGCCGGCCAGGTCCATCGGCTGGTTGCCGACGATGCCGACCGGGTGGCCCTCGACCCGGCCGAAGCCGGTGATGATGTTGCCGGCGTACAGCGCCTGGGTCTCCAGGAACTCGCCGTCGTCGAGGATGTGCTCGATCACCTTGTGCATGTCGTACGGCTGGTTGGCCGAGTCCGGCACGATGACGTCGAGTTCGAGGTCCTCGTCGGAGACCGTGAGGTCGGCCTCCTCGGGGTAGGCCGGGGGCTCGCTGAGGTTGTTGGAGGGCAGGTACGAGAGCAGGTTCTTGACGTACTCGATGGCCTCCTTCTCGTCGGCGGCCAGGTGGTGCGCGACGCCGGACTTGGCGTTGTGGGTCCGGGCGCCGCCCAGCTCCTCCATGCCGACGTCCTCGCCGGTGACGGTCTTGATGACGTCCGGTCCGGTGATGAACATGTGCGAGGTCTGGTCGGCCATCACCACGAAGTCGGTGATCGCGGGGGAGTACACCGCGCCGCCCGCGCACGGGCCCATGATCAGCGAGATCTGCGGGATGACACCCGAGGCGTGCACGTTCCGGCGGAAGATCTCGCCGTACAGGCCGAGCGAGACCACGCCCTCCTGGATCCGCGCGCCGCCGGAGTCGTTGATGCCGATCACCGGGCAGCCGGTCTTCAGCGCGAAGTCCATCACCTTGACGATCTTCTCGCCGAACACCTCGCCGAGCGATCCGCCGAAGACGGTGAAGTCCTGCGCGAAGACGGCGACCTGACGGCCGTCCACGGTGCCGTAACCGGTGACCACGCCGTCCCCGTACGGGCGGTTGGCGGCCTGGCCGAAGTTGACGGAACGGTGCCGGGCGAACTCGTCGAACTCCACGAAGGAGTCCTCGTCCATCAGCTCCAGCACCCGCTCACGGGCCGTCAGCTTGCCCTTGGCATGCTGCTTCTGGACGGCCGCGGAGGAGCCGGAGTGCACCGCCTCGTCGAGCCTGCGCCGCAGATCGGCGAGCTTTCCGGCGGTGGTGTGGGGGTCGTGCGGGGCCTCGGACATCCGGTGGCTCTCCCTGAATCCATGGGCCGCGACCTGTCGGTACTTTGGGTGAGGGCAGGGCGGCGCAGCGAACTACCGTTGAGTAGCGTAGCCAGCGCGGAGCGATTCCCGTTATGGCCAGCGACACAGTGTGTTGGCGCGCGTTCTGCGGCACGATGGTGCGGCCTGGCGCCGTCCGAGTCCGACCTGGCCGCCGGGTCTAGAGTTCTGAGGCATGACCGAGCCCTCCCGTCCGAGTGGACCGCGCCGCAGTGGACTGCGTGGCTTCGGCCACGCCGGGTCCTCCCCCTGGACCGACCTCGACCGCCCGCCGCTGGACGCCGCCCGGCTGAGCCACGACCTGGTCGTCCCGGGCGGCCTGTGGACCTCGGTCGAGGTGGTCGCCGAGACCGGCTCCACCAACACCGACCTCGCGGCCCGGGCCAGGGCGGGCGCCGCCGAGGGCGCGGTGCTGGTCGCCGAGGCGCAGAGCGCCGGGCGCGGGCGGCTGGAGCGGCAGTGGACGGCCCCGGCGCGCTCCGGGCTCTTCCTCTCCGTCCTGCTGCGGCCGGGGGAGGTGCCGCGCGAAGCGCGTCAGGCGGAGGGTGGTGGCGGGCGACGGGCGGGCGTGCCGATGGAGCGGTACGGCTGGCTGCCGATCCTGGTCGGCGTGGCGGCGGCCTCGGCTCTCGGCCGGGTCGCCGAGACCGAGATCGGGCTGAAGTGGCCCAACGACCTCCAGGTCACCGTGGACGGCGCCGAACGGAAGGTCGGCGGCATCCTCACCGAACTGAGCGACGGCGCGGTGATCGCGGGGCTGGGCGTCAACGTCTCGCTGCGCGAGGCCGAGCTGCCCGTCCCGACGGCCGGCTCGCTCGTCCTGGCCGGCGCGGCCGTCACCGACCGGGAGACCCTGCTGCGCGCCCTGCTCCGTTCGTTCGCGGAGCTGTACGGCGAGTGGGTCGCGGCGGCGGGCGATCCGCACGCCAGCGGCCTGCTGCCCGCCTACGCGGCCCGCTGCACCACCCTGGGCCGTCCGGTCCGGGTGCTGCTGCCCGGCGACCGCGAGCTGACCGGCGAGGCGGTCGCCGTGGACGGCGACGGCCGCCTGGTGGTCCGCACCCCGGACGGCACCCGCCACCCGGTGGCGGCCGGCGACGTCGTACACGTACGACCCGAGGAGGCCTGACCCCGAGCCGCCGGAACCCCTCGGCGGGCCGTTGTCCCGGCAGGATGCCCCGGATTACGCGATTCCGTGCGAACATTCCACCTGGCAGCGGTGTGAGGCGCGCCACTACCCGCGCGGTGGTCGGGCGCCCCTGGACAGGCAGGACATGAGGCAAGTGCGGCGACCGCACGGGGATGGACCGGTGACAGACGAGCTCGGTGGCGGCGACGAGGCGGGGCCGGCGGAGGACCAGACGGTCGCGCTGGACCTGGAACGGCTGATCCTCGACGCACCGCGCCGGTACACGCCCTACCAGGCGGCCCGCGCCGCCGACGTGCCGATGGAGCTGGCCACCCGCTTCTGGCGGGCGATGGGCTTCCCCGACATCGGCCAGTCCCGGGCGCTCACCGACGGGGACGTGATCGCGCTGCGCCGCCTCGCCGGGCTGGTCGAGTCCGGTCTGCTCAGCGAGTCGATGGCGATCCAGGTGGCCCGCTCCACCGGTCAGACCACGGCCCGGCTGGCCGGCTGGCAGATGGACACCTTCCTCGACAACCTCACCCAGGCCGTCGAACCCGGTCTGACCCGGGCCGAGGTCGCCTACCCGCTGGTCGAGCTGCTGCTGCCGGAGCTGGAACAGTTCCTGGTCTACGTCTGGCGCCGCCAGCTGGCCGCCGTCACCGGCCGGGTGGTGCAGGCCGCCGAGGACACCGAGATCACCAGCGGCCGGCTCGCGGTCGGCTTCGCCGACCTGGTCGGCTTCACCCGGCTCTCCCGCCGGCTGGAGGAGGAGGAGCTCGGCGAGCTGGTCGAGAGCTTCGAGAACACCTGCTCCGACCTGATCGCCGGCTACGGCGGCCGGGTGATCAAGACCCTGGGCGACGAGATCCTCTTCGTCTCCGAGGACCCGGCCACCGCCGCCGAGATCGCCCTCACCCTGGTGGAGACGCTCGCCAAGGAGGAGTCCATCCCCGAACTGCGGGTCGGGCTGGCCTTCGGCGCGGTCACCTCGCGGATGGGGGACGTCTTCGGGACCACGGTCAACCTGGCCAGCCGGCTCACCTCGATCGCGCCCAAGGACGCGGTGCTGGTGGACGGCGAGTTCGCCGCGGCGCTGGAGCTGGGCGGAGCGGTACCGCCTTCGGCGGCCGACCCGGACACCGACCGCCCCCCGACCCGGCTGGACGGCGTCGAACAGCACCGCTTCCACCTCCAGCCCATGTGGCGCCGCCCCGTCCGGGGCCTCGGCCTCGTCGAGCCCTGGCTCCTCTCGCGCTACACGCGGGCGGACTGAACCGTACGCAACTGGTCAACCAGATCAGGGGCGCGGGGAACTGCGCGATCAACCGTGCACCTCCGTAGAGCCCTGGTCGCGTAGTTCTCCCCCAGCCTTCGGCCGGGAGGTGCCCCCACGCGCCCCTGCTCGGGTTGACCAGTTGCGTACGGGCAAGCTCAAATCGGGCAATTGTCCGTCAAAGCGCCCTAATCTTGAGCCAGAACGGCGGTCAAGCAGCAGGGATGAGGCGACTCGGTGAGCGGTGAGGCGACCATGGCGGAGCACGTGCACGTGCCGTCGGCCACGGATCTGCGGCTTCAGGCGGTGGTCGAACTGGCCCAGGACATGGCCGCGGCCCTCACCCCGCTCGAAGCCGTCCGGGCGGCCGCCGTCCGGGCCACCACCGCACTCGGCGCGACGATGGCGGCCGTCTCGGTCTGGGACCGCGAGTCCGGGCGGCTGCGGGTCCTGGCCAACCACGGCGAGCTGGCGGCCGGCGAGGAGGAACTGCCGGCCGACGAGTCGTACCCGGTGGCCGACTTCCCCGAGATCGTCACGTACCTGGAGGAGCACTGGACCACCCGGCGGCTGCCGCGCGCCTGGGTGCAGACCGCCGAGGACACCGCGCCCAGCGCACCGGCGGACGCCCCCTACGCCCACCCGGGCGCCGGCGCGTTCTGCCGGGAGCGCGCCGCCGGGCTGCGCCGGCGCGGGCGGGAGTGCTGCCTGGTCGCGCCGATCGTGCTGCACGGACAGGCCTGGGGCGAGCTCTACCTCGCCCGGAAGCTCGGGCTGCCGGTCTTCACCGAGGCGGACGCCGACTACGCGACGCTGCTGGCCGCCCAGATCTCGGCCGGGCTGTCCCAGACCGAGCGGCTCGCCGACCTGCGCCGCCTGGCCTTCACCGACCCGCTCACCGGGCTGGCCAACCGCCGGGCGGTCGACGCCCGGCTGGAGAGCGCCCTGCAGGCCCACAACCGGGACAACACCGTCGTCAGCCTGGTGGTCTGCGACGTGAACGGGCTCAAGCGGGTCAACGACCTGCTCGGGCACGAGGTCGGTGACCGGCTGCTGGAACGATTCGCCCACCAGCTGTCGCTGTGCGCCGCCAAGCTCCCCGGCAGCCTGGCCGCCCGGCTCGGCGGCGACGAGTTCTGCCTGCTGGCGGAGGGACAGAAGGCCGACGAGGTGGTCGCCGTCGCGGAGGAGCTGTGCGCCCGCGCGTTCCAGCTGGCCGACGGCGAGGGCGTCGCCTGCGGCCTCGCCTCGACGGGCGACGCGATCGGCCCGGTCACCACGCCCGACCGCCTGTTCCGGCTCGCCGACGCCGCGCAGTACCGCGCCAAGGCCGCCCGGGCCGCCCACCCGGTGGTGGCCGGCCGCAGCCACGGCCCCGGCCTCGCGCCGGACCCGACCGTACTGCTCGCCGACGCGGCCGACCCGCACCACCGCGCCGACGGCCGCACCCGGCCGGGCTCCGGCCGGGCCGGGGCCGGCGACCGCCGCCGCTTCCGGGGCGCCACCCGCAGCGCCGACCCCGGACAGCTGATCACCGTCGTGCTCGCCGCCCTCGACCGCAGCGCGGCCTCCCGGGCCGGCCGCCAGGCGGACACCCTCGCCCGGCTGGTCACCGTCGCCGAGACCACCGCGCGGCTGCTCGACGCCGTGGGCTGGTGGGTGAGCTACGTACCGCCGGGCTCCCAGCTGATGCGGACGGCCCAGCACGCGGTGTACCGGATGACCAGCGGCCCGAGCAGCAGCGGCGCGGAGACCCAGCGAGCCCAGATCGAGGCGCCCGACGCGGTCTTCGACCTCGGCCACTACCCGCAGACCCGCCGTGCGGTGCGCGGCGGCTCGTTCGCGCTCCGGGCCGGCGCGGCCGGGAACGACCCGGCGGAGGAGGCCATGATGGTGGTCAGCGGGTACCGGGGCATGGTGGTGGCCGGCGGCGGCAACCCGGCCGGCGGCTGGCTGGTCGAACTGTTCGCGGACGAGGCGACCCTGCCGTTCGGCCAGATCGCGGGCTCACTGCGCACCCTGGTCGCCGTCGCCCTCTCCGGCCCGGCCTCCCCGCCGCCCTGAGCCGCCGACGGCCGCGCGTCACGGCTCTGGAACAGAGCCGGACCGGGCTGTCCGCCCCACTCCCACGCATGGCACAGTTGCGCCGTCGAAGTCCGCGTAGGGAACAGGGTGGAGCACATGCGAAGACATCTGGCCGGGCTGCTGCTGGTGCTGGCCCTCGCGGGCGGCGGGGCGACGGTGGCGTCGGCCGCGCAGGCGTCGGCCGCCGCACGGCCTGCGGTCGCCACGACCGCGTCGCGCCCCGAGGCCGCCACGGCCGCCTTCGTCGAGAGGTCGAAGAGTCACAGCAAGAGTTCGCACTCCTCCTCGCACTCCACCTCCCACACGACCACGCACCTCTTCTCGCACAACGGCGGCAACACCGGCCGGAGCACCGGCACCAGCATCTTCAGCAAGGTCGCCGGCGTGATCATCGGGCTGCTGCTGCTGTTCGTCGCGCTGGTGGTCGTCGTGATCGTCGTCGTCCGCAGGAAGCTCCGCCGCTGACGAAGGCCCCCACGCGGCCCCTGGGCGGTGCCGCGACGCCGGGCGGGCCGCGCAGCCGTCGCTCAGGTGGTCTCCGGGGGTCCGATCCGGTCCGCGCGGGTGTAGACGTTGGCGCTCTGCCCGCGCAGGAAGCCGACCAGGGTCAGGCCCAGCTCCTCGGCGAGGTCGGCCGCCAGCGAGGACGGCGCCGAGACGGCGGCCAGCAGCGGGATGCCCGCCAGCGCCGCCTTCTGGGTCAGCTCGAACGAGGCCCGGCCGCTGACCAGCAGGACGTGGCCCGTCAGCGGGAGGCGTCCCTCGCGCAGGGCCCAGCCGATCACCTTGTCGACCGCGTTGTGCCGCCCGACGTCCTCGCGGGCGCAGAGCAGCCGGCCCTCGGCGTCGAACAACCCGGCCGCGTGCAGCCCGCCGGTGGACTCGAAGGTCCGCTGGGCGGCCCGCAGCCGGTCCGGCAGTCCGTACAGCAGCTCCGGGCTCACCCGGAGCCCGTCGGCGGCCACCGGCCAGCGCACGTGGGTGCGGACGGCCTCGACGGTGTCGCGCCCGCAGAGGCCGCAGGCACTGGTGGTCAGCAGGTTCCGGTGGGTCGAGAGCGGCAGCGTGCCGCCGCCCCGCAGCGTCGCGTCCACGACGTTGTAGGTGTTGGCGCCGTTCTCGTCCGTCCCGGCGCAGTAGCGCAGCGCGGCGAGCCCGTCGCCGTCGTGCACCAGGCCCTCGCCGACCAGGAAGCCGGCCACCAGGTCGAAGTCGTGTCCGGGGGTCCGCATCGTCACGGTCAGCGCCTCGCCGCCGACCCGGATCTCCAACGGCTCCTCCGCCGCCAGCGAATCCGGCCGTGCCGCCCGCTCCGCACCACCCAGCCGCACCACCAGCCGTCGCGCCGTCGCTCGCCCCATCAGTTCTCTGCCTCCGTTCGTTCCGCCCCACCAGCGTGCGTCACGCCGGGGCAGACTGGTTAATCCGGGTGGATCCGCAGGACGGACCCCGTGGGCAGGTTGTCATATCTTCATTCACCTGGTGTGATTGTGTATATGGATATGCACAGTGCTGTGGACCCCGACGCGCCGCTCGTCCAGGTCGGTAAGGCCGATGTCAGTGCCGAGGACGTGCTCGCCGTCGCGCGTGGCAACGCCCGGGTCGAGATCGGACCGGACGCGCTCGCCGAGATGGCGACCGCCCGCGCCCGGATCGAGGCCCTCGCGGCCGAACCGCGCCCCGTCTACGGTGTCTCCACCGGTTTCGGCGCGCTCGCCGTCCGCCACATCAGCCCGGAGCTGCGCGCCCAGCTGCAGCGCTCGCTGGTCCGCTCGCACGCCGCCGGCATGGGCCCGGTCGTCGAGCGCGAGGTGGTCCGCGCGCTGATGTTCCTGCGGATGAAGACCCTCGCCTCCGGCCGTACGGGCGTGCGTCCGCTGGTCGCCCAGACGATGGCCGCCGTCCTGAACGCGGGCATCACCCCCGCCGTCCGCGAGTTCGGCTCGCTCGGCTGCTCCGGCGACCTGGCGCCGCTCTCGCACTGCGCGCTGGTCCTGATGGGCGAGGGCACCGCCTTCGGCCCGGACGGCACCGAGCGCGACGCCGGCGAGCTGCTCGCCGAGGCCGGCATCACCCCCGTCGAGCTGCTGGAGAAGGAGGGCCTGGCCCTCATCAACGGCACCGACGGCATGCTCGGCATGCTGGTGATGGCCATCGCCGACCTCTCCCGGCTGTTCACCACCGCCGACATCACCGCCGCGATGTCGCTGGAGGCCCTGCTCGGCACCGACAAGGTGCTCGCCCCCGAGCTGCACTCCGTGATCCGCCCGCACCCGGGCCAGGCGCTCAGCGCCGCCAACATGCTGGCCGTCCTCAAGGACTCCGCCCTGACCGGGCACCACCAGGACGACAAGCCGCGCGTCCAGGACGCCTACTCGATCCGCTGCGCCCCGCAGGTGGCCGGCGCCGGCCGCGACACCCTCGCGCACGCCGCACTGGTCGCCTCCCGCGAGCTGGCCGCCTCGGTCGACAACCCCGTCGTGCTCCCGGACGGCCGCGTCGAGTCCAACGGCAACTTCCACGGCGCCCCGGTCGCGTACGTGCTGGACTTCCTCGCCATCGCCGCCGCCGACCTCGGCTCGATCTCCGAGCGCCGCACCGACCGGCTGCTCGACAAGGCCCGCTCGCACGGCCTGCCGGCCTTCCTGGCCGACGACCCGGGCGTGGACTCCGGTCTGATGATCGCCCAGTACACCCAGGCCGCCCTGGTCAGCGAGAACAAGCGCCTCGCCGTCCCGGCCTCGGTGGACTCGATCCCGTCCTCCGCGATGCAGGAGGACCACGTGTCGATGGGCTGGTCGGCCGCGCGCAAGCTGCGCCAGGCCGTCGAGAACCTCGGCCGGATCCTCGCCGTCGAGCTGACCGCCTCGGCCCGCGCGCTGGAGATCCGCCTCGACAACGGCAGCGGCCCGCTGGCCCCCGCCACCGCCGCCGCCGTCGCCGCCGCCCGCGCGGCCGGCGTCGAGGGCCCCGGCCGGGACCGCTACCTCTCGCCGGACCTGGAGGCCGCCGCCGCGCTGGTCGCCTCCGGCGACGTGGTCCGCGCCGTCGAGAACGTCACCGGCCCGCTGGCCTGACCTGCGGTCGGCTCACGGTAGCCACAACAGGGGCGCGGGGAACTGCGCGAAGCGGAAGGTGCGGCGCCGTCACTTCCGGTTTCGCGCAGTTCCCCGCGCCCCTTGGGAACCCGATTGCGTTCAGGACCACTCGCCCCGAGCGCGCTCCCGGGACGTACGCCGGTCGGACAGGGCTCCGGCCACGTTGACCCCGACGATCCCGGCCCAGCAGACCACCAGGCCGGTGAGGCCGCCGAGGCCCCCGGCGATGCCGGACAGCGGAATGCCCATGGCCAGCGACACCACCTGCAGCTTGAACTGCTGGCTGGTACCGTCCTTGCCCGGCTTGCGCGGGCTGTCCCCGGCCAGCCGCTCGGCGACCCGCTGCTCGACCCGGGCGTCCAGCCGGCTGTCCAGCCGGGCCAGGAAGGAGTCGACGATCTCCGCCTCGTACTCCTTGCCCAGCTCCTTGCGGGTCTGCACGGCGGCGTCGAGATCACGCTTCACTTCGTCCTGGCGAGTGTCCATGCGCTCATGGTGGCCGCCGCCCGGCGGCCCGGTCCATCCGGAACCCCCGTTCTCAGGGACAAATCAGGGGCCACTCAGGGTCGCCGGGCGTTGTCCCGCCGTACGAGACGTCGTTGCCCACCTGCCAGGACTGCTGCACGCTGCTGAGCACGCGTTCGCGCGTCCCAGTTCCACCGTTCGGAGGAGAGACCGATGACCGCGACGGACGAGACCGGTACCGTCGGGCCCTCGGCCCGGCTGCTCCAGCTGTTCGAGGGGCACCGGCTCACCCCGACCCAGCGCCGGATCGCGCACTCGCTGGTCCGGCACGCCACCGAGGCGCCGTTCCTCTCCAGCGTCGAGGTCGCCGAACTCGCGGGTGTCAGCCAGCCCTCCGTCACCCGGTTCGCGGTGGCCCTCGGTTTCGACGGCTACCCCGCGCTGCGCAAGCAGCTCCGCGAACTCGGCCTCGGCGCGGGTGAGCAGGGCGCGCCCGAGAGCCCCGCCGACGTGGTGCGCAACGAGCACCAGCAGGCGGTGCTGGCCGAGATCGCCCACCTGCGGCTGCTCGCCGACCTGCTCGCCGACCCGGAGCCGATCGTCCGGGCGGCCAGGCTGCTGGCCGCCTCCCGGCCGCTGCCGGTGATCGGCCTGCGGGCCGCGTCGGCGCAGGCGCGCGGCTTCGCCTACTTCGCCGCCAAGGTGCACCCGGACGTCCGGCTGCTCGACGAGGGCGGCAGCATGCTCGCCGACCGCCTCGAACAGGCCGCCTCCGCGGGGGCCACCGCGGTGCTCTGCTTCGCGCTGCCGCGGTACCCGCGCGAGCTGATGGACGCGCTGGTCGCGGCCCGCGCCTGCGGGCTGACCGTCCTCACCGTCGCCGACAGCGCGTTCGCGCCCGTCGCCAAGCTCTCCGACCTGCTGCTCCCGGCCGCCGTCGGCACCGGGCTGGTCTTCGACACCGCGTGCGCGCCGATGATGCTCGGCCGGGTCCTGTTGCAGACCATGTGCGACGAACTCCCCGGTGCGGAGGCCCGCCTGGAGTCGATCGAGCAGTCGGCGGCGGCGCGGGGGCTCTTCCTGGAGTAGCGGCCGACCTGACCAGGTGTCCCCGTGCGCCTCTGCCCGGCCGGCCCGCGCCCGGAAAATGGACACAGGTTGGCGTAGACGTGGCTGGAGCGGCCGGTGAGCGGGCATCCCCTCAGCAGGCCCCACCGCCGGGGCCGGACGGGGGGTTCGTCATGCGTGTGATCCACGAGATGAAGCTGACCGGAAGACTCGCCAGCGGGGCCGACGAGTGGTCCTGCCCGACCTGCGGCCGCCGCATCGCGCTGCGCCGCCCGCCCGATCCGAAGCTCACCATCCTCGAACCGGGTGACGAGGGCGCCGTGCACGTCGGCGTCATCGAACCGAACCCGGCCGCCTCCGCCGCCGCCGAGAAGTACGGCCTGGGGCCCGTCCAGGAGATCCCCCGCCCGCCCCGCCCGGCCGAGCCCGCCGATCCGGACGCCGCCGACCGCCGCTGGCTCGCCGAGAACGGCATCGACTGGGACGGGGACGCGGCGGCCTGACCTCGGGTTCTGAATAGCGGTATGCAGTCGCTGCCCTGTTCGGGTGGCTGTCCGGGCGTGGCTCCCACCCACGCCCGCGGTGTGTGCGTATGTCGTGTGCAGTGCCGAGGTCTGGCCGAAGGCGGACTGATTGGATATATTCAGTCTTGTCAGTCTTGAATGAATCCATCCGCAAGGAGGCCGGGAGCATGGTGCAGCAGCAGGCGGGCAGTGGTCCGCGCGAGGTGCGCGCGGCGCGTGGGACGAACCTGACCACGCAGGGGTGGCAGCAGGAGGCGGCCCTGCGGATGCTCATGAACAACCTCGACCCCGAGGTTGCCGAGCACCCGTCGAAGCTGGTCGTCTACGGCGGCACCGGCAAGGCGGCCCGCGACTGGCGCTCGTTCGACGCGATGGTGCGCACGCTCCAGACGCTCAAGCAGGACGAGACGATGCTCGTCCAGTCCGGCCGTCCGGTCGGCGTGATGCAGACCCACGAGTGGGCGCCGCGCGTACTGATCGCCAACTCCAACCTGGTCGGCGACTGGGCCAACTGGGAGGAGTTCCGCCGCCTGGAGAACCTCGGGCTCACCATGTACGGCCAGATGACCGCCGGGTCCTGGATCTACATCGGCACCCAGGGCATCCTCCAGGGCACGTACGAGACCTTCTCCGCCGTCGCGAACAAGAAGTTCAACGGCACCCTGGCCGGCACCATCACGCTGACCGCCGGTCTCGGCGGCATGGGTGGCGCCCAGCCGCTCGCCGTCACCATGAACGGCGGCGTGGCGATCTGTATCGACTGCGACCCGTCCCGGATCGCCCGCCGGATCGAGCACCGCTACCTGGACGTCGAGGCCACCAGCCTCGCCCACGCCCTGGAGCTGGCCACCGACGCCCGCGACAAGAAGCAGCCGCTCTCGATCGGCCTGCTCGGCAACGCCGCCGAGCTCTTCCCGCAGCTGCTGTCGATGGACGCCCCGATCGACATCGTCACCGACCAGACCAGCGCCCACGACCCGCTGGCCTACCTCCCGATCGGCGTCGACTTCGACGACATGGCGGACTACGCGGCCGCCAAGCCGGCCGAGTTCACCCAGCGCTCGCGCGAGTCGATGGCCCGGCACGTGGAGGCCATGGTCGGCTTCATGGACGCCGGCGCCGAGGTCTTCGACTACGGCAACTCGATCCGCGGCGAGGCCCAGCTCGCGGGCTACGACCGCGCGTTCGCCTTCCCCGGCTTCGTCCCGGCGTACATCCGGCCGCTGTTCTGCGAGGGCAAGGGCCCGTTCCGCTGGGCCGCGCTGTCCGGCGACCCGCAGGACATCGCCAAGACCGACAAGGCCGTGCTCGACCTCTTCCCCGAGAACGAGTCGCTGCACCGCTGGATCAAGATGGCCCAGGAGAAGGTGCACTTCCAGGGCCTCCCGGCGCGCATCTGCTGGCTCGGCTACGGCGAGCGCGACAAGGCCGGCGAGCGCTTCAACGACATGGTCGCCTCCGGTGAGCTGTCCGCCCCGATCGTGATCGGCCGCGACCACCTGGACTGCGGCTCGGTGGCCTCGCCGTACCGCGAGACCGAGGCGATGCTCGACGGCTCCGACGCGATCGCCGACTGGCCGCTGCTCAACGCCATGGTCAACGTCGCCTCCGGCGCGTCCTGGGTCTCGATCCACCACGGCGGCGGCGTCGGCATCGGCCGCTCGATCCACGCCGGCCAGGTCACGGTCGCCGACGGCACCGCGCTGGCGGGCGAGAAGATCCGCCGGGTGCTCACCAACGACCCGGGCATGGGCGTCATCCGGCACGTCGACGCCGGTTACGACCTGGCGAGCGACGTCGCGGCCGAGCGCGGTGTGCGCGTCCCCATGGGCGAGCTGTGACGGACTCCTTCCGTCGGATGTGGGCGGAGCTGCTCCCCGTGGGCCGCTCCGCCTCGTCCGGCGGGTACCGCCGCTTCGCCTGGAACTCCGCCGACGCCGAGTGCCGCGCCTGGTTCGAGGAGCAGGCCCGCGCGCGCGGCCTGGCGTACGAGCTGGACCGCAACGGCAACCAGTGGGCCTGGCTCGGCGACCCGAACGCCGGCGACGCCGTCGTCACCGGCTCGCACCTGGACTCCGTCCCGGACGGCGGCGCCTACGACGGCCCGCTCGGCGTGGTCTCCTCCTTCGCCGCGCTGGACGAACTCCGTTCCCGCGGAGCCGAGTTCGACAAGCCGCTGGCCATCGTCAACTTCGGTGACGAGGAGGGCGCCCGGTTCGGCGTGGCCTGCATCGGCTCCCGGCTCACCGCCGGCGTGCTCGGCCGCGAGCAGGCGTACGAGCTGCGCGACGCCGACGGCGTCCGGCTGCCCGACGCGATGGAGAAGGCCGGCTACGACCCCGCCGCGATCGGCGCGGACGAGGACCGGCTCGGCCGGATCGGCGCCTTCGTCGAACTGCACGTCGAGCAGGGCCGCTACCTGACCCAGGAGCACCCCGTCGGCGTGGCCAGTGCGATCTGGCCGCACGGCCGCTGGCGCTTCGACTTCCACGGCGAGGCCAACCACGCGGGCACCACCTGGATCGAGGACCGCCGCGACCCGATGCTCACGTACGCCAACACCGTGCTCGCCGCCCGTAAGAAGGCCAAGCTCGCGGGCGCCCTGGCGACCTTCGGCAAGGTCGCCGTCGAACCCAACGGCACCAACGCCATCGCCTCGCTGATCCGGGGCTGGCTGGACTCCCGGGCCGCCGACGAGGCCACCCTGGAGCAGGTGGTCGAGGAGATCCGGCAGGCCGCGTACGAGCGGGGCGAGCGGGACGGCGTCCGGGTCGAGCTGACCCGGGAGTCCTACACGCCGGTCGTCGACTTCGACGGTCCGCTGCGCGACCGCCTGGCCAAGCGCCTCGGCGGCGTCCCGGTGCTGCCCACCGGCGCCGGGCACGACGCGGGCATCCTGGCCTCGGTGATCCCGACCGCCATGCTGTTCGTGCGGAACCCCACCGGCGTCTCGCACTCCCCGGCCGAGCACGCCGAGGAGGCCGACTGCCTGACGGGTGTCACGGCGCTCGCCGACGTCCTGGAGGACCTCGCATGCAAGAGCTGACCTACTGGGCCCAGTACGCCTGGGTGTCGCACGCCGACGGCCCGGTGGTCGAGCGGGACGTGCTGATCACGCCCGGCCCCGGCGGCACCATCGCCGCCGTCACCCCGGACAGCGGCCCCTGCCCGGCCGGCGCGGTCCGGCTGAACGGCCTGCTGCTGCCCGGCCAGGCCAACGCCCACTCGCACGCCTTCCACCGCGCGCTGCGCGGCAACGTCCAGGTCGGCTCGGGCACCTTCTGGACCTGGCGGGACACCATGTACCGGTTCGCCGGCGCGCTCGACCCGGACAGCTACCTGGCGCTCGCCACCGCCGTCTACGCCGAGATGGCGCTGGCCGGCATCACCAACGTGGGCGAGTTCCACTACCTCCACCACGCGCCCGGCGGTACCCGCTACAGCGACCCCAACGCCATGGGCCACGCGCTGATCGAAGCGGCGGAGCGCGCGGGCATCCGGATCACCCTGCTGGACACCTGCTACCTCTCCTCCGGTTTCGGCGCCGCGGTGACCGAACCGCAGCTGCGGTTCAGCGACGGCGACGCCGAGGCCTGGGCGGAGCGGGTGTCCGCGCTCAAGCCGGCCGGGCACGCCCGGATCGGCGCGGCGATCCACTCCGTCCGCGCCGTGCCCGCCGACCAACTGGGCACCGTCGCCCGGTGGACGGAGGCCGCCCAGGCCCCGCTGCACGTCCACCTCTCCGAGCAGACCGCCGAGAACGAGGCCTGCCTCGCCGCCCACGGCGTCACCCCGACCAGGCTGCTCGCCGACCACGGCGCGCTCGGCCCCCGGACCTCGGCCGTCCACGCCACGCACCTGACGGAGCAGGACATCCGGCTGCTCTCGGAGTCCGCCACCAACATCTGCATGTGCCCCACCACCGAACGCGACCTCGCCGACGGCATCGGCCCCGCCCGGCAACTGGCGAGCGCGGGCTGCCCGATCACCCTCGGCAGCGACAGCCACGCGGTGATCGACCCGTTCGAGGAGGCCCGCGCGCTGGAGCTGAACGAACGCCTGCGGACCCGCACCCGCGGGCACTGGACGGCCGCCGCGCTGCTGCACGCGGGTGCCGAGGCCGGCCACGCCTCCCTCGGCCTCCCCGAGGCCGGGCGGATCGAAGCCGGCGCGCTCGCCGACTTCACCGTGGTGGCCCTGGACTCCGTCCGCACGGCGGGCCCCCGGCCCGCCCTCGGCGCGGAGACGGCGGTCTTCGCCGCCTCGGCCGCGGACGTCCGCCACGTGGTGGTCGGCGGCCGGCACATCGTCCGCGACGGCGTCCACCAACTCGTCCCGGACGTCCCGACCGCCCTCCGCGACTCGATCGCGGCCCTCCAGCAGTAACGGCGAGGAATTCCTTAAGGGGCGCGGGGGAGTTCTTCAGGGGCGCGGGGAACTGCGCGAAACCGGAAGATCTCCATGCCGCACTCGAAACCGAACCTCGGTGGCACTACCCGCCGTAACCGGTGGAAGGTCCGCGCCTCCCGGTTTCGCGCAGTTCTCCCCCAGCCTTCGGCCGGGAGGTACCCCCACGCGCCCCTTGTAGTGCACCACTCTCGAAAGGTCAGCCTTGAGCCTCCTCCTCACCAACGTCGGCAGCCTGGTCACCAACGATCCCGCCCAGGGCAGCGGCGGCCTCCTCGGCCTCGTCCAGGACGCCGCCGTGGTGGTCGAGCACGGCACGATCGCCTGGGTCGGCCCGGCCGCTGCCGCGCCCGCCACCGACGAACGGTTCGACGCCGAGGGCCGTGCGCTGCTGCCGGGCTTCGTCGACTCGCACGCCCACCTGGTGTTCGCGGGCGACCGCACCGCCGAGTTCAACGCCCGGATGTCCGGTCAGGCCTACACCGCCGGCGGCATCCGGACGACGGTGGCCGCCACCCGCGCCGCCACCGACACCGAGCTGGACGCCAACCTGGCCCGCTTCGTCGGCGAGGCGCTGCGCCAGGGCACCACCACCATCGAGTGCAAGTCCGGCTACGGCCTGACCGTCGAGGACGAGGCGCGCGCACTGCGGATCGCCGCCGCACACACCCCGGAGACCACCTACCTCGGCGCGCACGTCGTCGCCCCCGAGTACGCGGACGACCCGGCCGGCTACGTCGACCTGGTGACCGGCGAGATGCTGGACGCCTGTGCCCCGCACGCCCGCTGGGTGGACGTCTTCTGCGAGAACGGCGCCTTCGACGGCGACCAGGCCCGGGCGATCCTGACCGCCGGGGCGAAGCGCGGCCTGATCCCCCGGGTGCACGCCAACCAGCTCTCGTACGGCCCGGGCGTGCAGCTCGCGGTCGAGCTCGGCGCGGCCTCCGCCGACCACTGCACGCACCTCACGGACGCGGACGTGGCCGCGCTGGCGAGCGGCGACACCGTCGCGACCCTGCTTCCCGGCGCGGAGTTCTCCACCCGCGCCCCCTACCCGGACGCCCGCCGTCTGATCGACGCGGGCGCCACCGTCGCGCTCTCCACCGACTGCAACCCGGGTTCCAGCTTCACCAGCTCGATGGCCTTCTGCGTCGCCGTCGCCGTCCGCGAGATGGGCATGACCCCCGACGAGGCCGTGCACGCCGCCACCGTGGGCGGCGCCCGGGCGCTGCGCCGTACCGACGTCGGCCGGATCACGGTCGGTGCCCGCGCCGACCTGCTGCTGCTGGACGCCCCCTCGCACGTCCACCTGGCCTACCGCCCGGGCGTCCCGCTGACCGCCGCCGTCTGGCGGGCCGGCGTACGGGAGGTCTGAACCGCCACGGGCGTGGGGCTCGCGCCCGACGCCACGAAAGAGCGGCCCGGCACGGGGAATCCGTGCCGGGCCGCTCTTTCGTTACGGGTGCGTCAGTGCACGTCGCCCATCAGGGCGCCGATCCGCTTGCGGTACATCCAGACCGCGAAGCCGGCCAGTGCGGCCGCCGTGCCCTGGACGGCGAACGAGGCGGTGCTCAGGAAGGCGTCGCCGAGGAACTGCTGGAGCAGGCTCGCGACACAGTCACCGGCGGTGACCGCCAGGAACCAGACGCCCATCATCTGGCTCGCGTACTTCTGCGGGGCCAGCTTGGTGGTGACGGACAGGCCGACCGGGGAGAGGCAGAGCTCGGCGACGGTCTGGACCAGGTAGACCAGGGCCAGCCAGAGCGGCGAGACCTTGACGCCACCGGAGGCGGCGGCCATCGCGGCCATCATCACCGCGAACGAGAGGCCGATGCCCATCAGGCCGTAGACGAACTTGCGCGAGGTGCTCGGGTTCTTCGCCTTCTTGGCGAGCGCCACCCAGAGCCACGCCACCACGGGGGCCAGCGCCATGATGAACAGCGGGTTCAGCGACTGGAACCAGCTGGAGGGGAAGCCGATGCCGAACAGCGTGCCCGCGGTGTTGTCGGAGGCGAAGACCGTCAGGGTCGAACCGGACTGGTCGTAGATCATCCAGAAGACGGCCGCGGCGATGAAGAACCAGATGAAGCCGCTGACCTTGCGGGTGTCGTCCTGGCTCAGCTCGGGGTCGCGCTTGATCCGGGTGAAGACCAGGACCGGGATGGCGATGCCGGCGAGCGACAGCGGGGTCAGCACCCAGTTGATGGTGAAGACGCCGGACAGGCCGACGGCCGCGTAGCAGGCGACCGCGACGGCCAGCCACAGGCCGGCCTTGCGCAGGATCGCGGTCCGCTCGGCGGCGGGCAGCGGCGAGGCGACGACGTCGCTCGCCTTGCTGAGGTGGCGGCTGCCGACCAGGAACTGGATCAGGCCGATCGCCATGCCGACACCGGCGAGCGCGAAGCCCAGGTGCCAGTTGACCTTCTGCCCGACGGTGCCGATCACCAGCGGCGCGAGGAAGGCGCCGAGGTTGATGCCCATGTAGAAGATCGTGAAGCCGCCGTCACGACGGGCGTCGTTACGGTCCGGGTAGAGGTGTCCGACCATCGTCGAGATGTTGGACTTGAGCATGCCCGAGCCGACGGCGATCAGGGCCAGGCCGGCGAAGAACGACGCCTCGGCGGGGACGGCCAGCAGGAAGTGGCCGACCATGATGATGCCGCCGCCGACGGCGACCGTCTTGCGGGCTCCCCAGAGCCGGTCGCTGAGCCAGCCGCCGGGCAGGGCGAGCAGGTAGACCATCGCGGTGTAGACGCTGTAGATGGCCAGACCGGTCGCGGTGTTGAAGCCGAGGCCGCCCTTCGCGGTCGGTGCGACCAGGTAGAGCACCAGCAGCGCGCGCATGCCGTAGTAGCTGAAGCGCTCCCACGTCTCGGTCATGAAGAGGGTGGCGAGGCCACGGGGGTGCCCGAGGAAGGTCTTGCCGCCACTGGGGGAGGTCGACTGGGGGGAGTCGACATCCAGGGTCGTTGCCGCCATGAATCTGGTTCCTTGCTGCGTGGGACCGGTCCGCCAAGGGGGGTGGAGGCGGACGGGTCCGAGCACTGCGGCGGCTTCGCCCGCTGCTGGTGGCAGTGGTGGGCCGCAGTACATGACACGGGGACCGGACCACTGTACGTCGCACTTTTGGGTGATATCGGCGGACAAAACCCGTGAAATACGTATCAGTTCAGCAAAGGGCACCAGGCTCTGCGGGTGCCAATCCATGGTAGTGCCGGGCTTGCCCCTTTGAAGCCAAGGTCGAATCGGCGAATCCGCACTGAAGAAGGGGAGGGGCGGTGGCCGCTCGGCGGTCGGCCGTCATCCCGCGATGGTGACTCTCTGTGAACTACCTCACAGCGGCTCCGGGCATTCCGAGCGGGCTGTCCAGGGGGACTGATCACCGGGCGCCCAGCGGACTACCATCGCCCCATGACCTGTGTGCTGCTGGCCGAGGACGACCCGGCAATCTCCGAACCGCTCGCCCGTGCGCTGCGACGCGAGGGCTACGAGGTACTCGTCCGCGAGGACGGCCCCGCCGCGCTCAACGCCGGGCTCACCGAGGAGGTCGACCTCGTGGTCCTCGACCTCGGCCTGCCCGAGATGGACGGTCTGGAGGTGTGCCGCCGACTGCGCGCCGACGGCAAGAGCTGCCCCGTCCTGGTGCTCACCGCCCGGGCCGACGAGGTGGACACCGTGGTCGGCCTGGACGCCGGCGCCGACGACTACGTCACCAAGCCGTTCCGGCTGGCGGAGCTGCTGGCCCGGGTCCGCGCCCTGCTGCGCCGCGGCAACGTCGACCAGCTCACCACCGGCGCACACGGCGTGAAGATCGACATCGAATCGCACCGCGCCTGGCTCGGCGAGGAGGAACTCACCCTCTCCGCCAAGGAGTTCGAGCTGCTGCGGGTCCTGGTGCGGGACGCCGGCCGGGTGGTCACCCGCGAGGAGATCATGCGCCAGGTCTGGGACACCACCTGGTGGACCTCGACCAAGACCCTCGACATGCACATCTCCTGGCTCCGCAAGAAGCTCGGCGACGACGCGGCCAACCCGCGCTACATCGCCACCGTGCGCGGCGTCGGCTTCCGCTTCGAGAAGAACTGACGCGAAGAACTGACGCAGCGGGCCGACCCCGGATGCCCCGTCCCGATCGATGCACCTGTTGCCTGACCTGAGAAGAGCCGTACCGGCGTGAAACGCAGGATGATCAACTCACTGCTGGGCGTCGTCCTGGTGGTCGTGGTGGTGTTCTGCGTACCCCTCGCGCTGGTGGAGAAGCAGAGCATCGTCAACGCCGCCAACGACCGGGTGGACGCCGCGTCGGTGCGGGTGCTCGGACTGGTGGAGAGCCGGCTGGCGGCCGGCGAGCCCGTCACCGGGGAGAAGTTCGCCGCCCAGGTCACGGACGGTTCCTTCGTCACCGTCGACATCCCCGGCCAGCCCCTGATCGCGGCCGGGCGCCCGGTCACCGGCCCGGCGCTGACGGCCTCCGAGACCGGCGCGAGCGGCGAGGTGGTCACCGTCGTCCAGTCGCGCAGCGACGTCGACCACGAGATCGGCAACATGCTGCTGCTGCTCGGCGTGGTGGCCCTGCTCGCCGTCCAGGCGGCGGTGGCGCTGGCCGTCTGGCAGGCCAGGCGGCTCGCCCGCCCGCTGATCGACCTTGCCGAGACGGCCGAACGCCTCGGCTCCGGCGACCCCCGGCCGCGCGACCGCCGCTACGGCGTCCCCGAGCTGGACCGGATCGCCGAGGTGCTGGACACCAGCGCCGAGCGGATCGCCCGGATGCTCACGGCCGAGCGCCGGCTCGCGGCCGACGCCTCGCACCAGCTGCGCACACCGCTGACCGCCCTCTCCATGCGGCTGGAGGAGATCACCGCGCTCGCCGAGGAGCCGGACACGGTCAAGGAGGAGGCGACGATCGCGCTCCAGCAGGTCGAACGCCTCACCGACGTGGTGCAGCGGCTGCTGACCAACCAGCGTGATCCGCTCAACCCGACGGCCGTCACCTTCGACCTCGACGACGTGATCAAGCAGCAGGTCGAGGAGTGGGGCCCGTCGCTCCGCGAGACCGGCCGCCGCCTGCGGATCGAGGGCCCGCACGGCGTCCTGGTGACCAGCACCCCCGGCACGGTCGCCCAGGTGCTCGCCACCCTGATCGAGAACTCGCTGATGCACGGCGCCGGCACCATCACCCTGCGGGTCCGGCCGCTCGGCAACTCGGTGGTCGCCGAGGTCCAGGACGAGGGCGCGGGCGTACCGCCGGAACTGGGCAACCGGGTCTTCGAGCGGGCTGTCAGCGGCCGCAACTCCACCGGCATCGGCCTCGCCGTCGCCCGTGACCTCGCCGAGGCGGACGGCGGACGGCTGGAACTGCTCTCGCTCCACCCGCCGGTCTTCGCCCTCTTCCTCGGGCGGAGCCGTACGGCGCAGGAAGCCGTGGAAGAGGAGCAGGAGGAGCAGTAGGCAGCGGTGGTGCCGGGAGGTGCGACCGGACGGGCGCGGCCCGGACACACGAAGAGGCCCACCCGGCGGTTCCCCGCCCGGTGGGCCTCGTGGTTCGGTGGTGGATCCCGCCCCGCCGGACGCGCTGCTCCGCGTACCGCCCGGCTCGGTGCTCCGCGTTACTTGGCGTACTGCAGCTCGGGCGCCGCGACGACCTCGGGCTCCGCCAGCTCGGGTATCGCCTTGAAGACCCAGGTGCGGTACGAGAAGAAGCGGAAGATCGTGCCGGCCGCGAGGCCGACCACGTTCTTGGCGATCAGCTGGCTGGACGAGGAGGTGTAGTGCAGGACGTGCACCGAGAAGGCGAGGATGCCGTTCTCGATCAGCATCCCGATGCCGCTGAAGATCAGGAAGAGCGTGATCTCGCGCTTGCGCGAGGCCGCGTCCCGGTCCTTGTACAGCCAGTAGCGGTAGCCCAGGTAGTTGGTGCCGATGGCCACCGAGGTGGCGATGAAGCCGGAGAGCGACTTGACCGCTCCGGTGCCCTGGAGGCACATCCAGAAGATCCCGGCGTTGACGACCACGCCGACCACACCGACGACGCCGAACTTGATCACTTCACCCGAGAGCCCCCGGAGCCGCTCGAACAGCGAGGGGTTGGTGTCGGTGCTGGTGGTCATACTGGTGTTGTCTCCTGTGCTCGCGTGCGAGGTGGCGTGCCCGGAACTCGCGCGATGGCGCAGCGCGAAACGGCCCCTCGTATGCGCACATGATCGGATAGTGCTTTCCCGGGGTCCGGCCATCCAGGCTACTCGCTCCGGATGAGCACTCCATGAGCCCCCTGGCACCGGACGGCACGGGGAGGGTCACACCCGTCCGCACCCGTCGTGCCGCGGCGGTCGCGCGGCCGCCGGTACAACGGCTCCCACCGGCCCGGATATCCTGGGCAGCGTGACTTTCACGGGCAGCGCGAATTTTCCAGTGGTGGGTGTGATCGGCGGCGGGCAGCTGGCCCGGATGATGCACCAGGCGGGCATCCCGCTCGGCGTCAGGTTCAAGCTCCTCGCGGACACTCCCCAGGACTCCGCCTCGCAGGTGGTCTCCGACGTCGTCCTCGGTGACTACCGCGACCTCGACACGCTGCGCCGCTTCGCGGCCGGCTGTGACGTGATCACCTTCGACCACGAGCACGTTCCCACCGAGCACCTGCGCGCCCTGCAGGCGGACGGCATCGCCGTCCGCCCGGGCCCGGAGGCGCTGGTGAACGCCCAGGACAAGGGCGTGATGCGGGCCAAGCTGGACTCGATCGGCGTCCCCTGCCCGCGCCATCGCCTGGTCGCCGACCCGGCGGACGTGACCGCCTTCGCCGGCGAGGGCGAGGGCTACCCCGTCGTCCTGAAGACCGTGCGCGGCGGGTACGACGGCAAGGGCGTCTGGGTCGTCTCCGACGAGACCGAGGCCGCCGCGCCCTTCCTCGCGGGCGTCCCGGTGCTGGCCGAGGAGAAGGTCGACTTCCTCCGCGAGCTGGCCGCCAACGTGGTCCGCTCGCCCAGCGGCCAGGCCGTCGCGTACCCGGTGGTGGAGAGCCTCCAGGAGAACGGCGTCTGCGCCGAGGTCACCGCCCCCGCCCCGGACCTCGCGCCGGAGCTCGCCGCCGAGGCGCAGGCGCTCGCACTGCGGATCGCCGGCGACCTGGACATCACCGGCCACCTCGCGGTCGAGCTGTTCCAGACCCGCGACGGCCGGATCCTGGTCAACGAGCTGGCCATGCGGCCCCACAACTCCGGCCACTGGACCCAGGACGGCGCCGTCACCTCGCAGTTCGAGAACCACCTGCGCGCCGTCCTCGACCTGCCGCTCGGCGACCCGCGCCCGCGCGCCAAGTGGACCGTGATGGTCAACGTGCTCGGTGGCGACTACCCGGACATGTACCACGCCTTCCTGCACTGCATGGCCCGCGACCCGGGCCTGCGGATCCACATGTACGGGAAGGACGTGAAGCCCGGCCGCAAGGTCGGCCACGTCAACGTCTTCGGGGACGACCTCGACGACGTCCGCGAGCGCGCCCGCCACGCGGCCGCCTACCTGCGAGGAACGATCACCGAATGACGAGCACCCCCACTGCTCCCCTTGTCGGCATCGTCATGGGCTCGGACTCCGACTGGCCCGTGATGGAGGCCGCCGCCCAGGCCCTGGACGAGTTCGAGATCCCGTACGAGGTCGACGTCGTGTCGGCCCACCGGATGCCGCACGAGATGATCGCGTACGGCGAGAACGCCCACAAGCGCGGCCTCAAGGTGATCATCGCGGGCGCCGGCGGCGCCGCCCACCTGCCGGGCATGCTCGCCTCCGTCACCCCGCTGCCGGTGATCGGCGTCCCGGTGCCGCTGCGGTACCTGGACGGCATGGACAGCCTGATGTCGATCGTCCAGATGCCGGCCGGCGTGCCGGTCGCCACCGTCTCGATCGCGGGTGCCCGCAACGCCGGTCTGCTGGCCGTCCGGACGCTGGCCGCCTTCGACTCCGAGCTGACCGAGCGGATGATCGACTTCCAGACCGAGCTGAACAGCCAGGCCACCGAGAAGGGCAAGAAGCTCCGCGCCAAGGTGGCGGGGTCCGCCTCCTTCGGTTTCGGTAAGTAGTACAACAGGGGTCATGACCCCTGAACTGATCGACCAGGCCCGTGCCGTCCTCCGCGAAGCCCCGGTGGTGGACGGCCACAACGACCTGCCGTGGGCGATGCGCGAACAGGCCGGCTACGACCTCGACGCGCTCGACCTGGCCGCCGACCAGCGCTCCCGGCTGCACACCGACCTCGCCCGGCTCCACGCGGGCGGGGTCGGTGCGCAGTTCTGGTCGGTCTACGTCCGCTCCGACCTCGCCGGCGACCGCGCGCTCAGCGCGACCCTGGAGCAGATCGACTTCGTCCGCGCGCTGACCGACCGCTACCCGGACCGGCTGCGCCTGGCCTTCACCGCCGACGACATGGAGGCGGCCCGCGCCGAGGGGCGGATCGCCTCGCTGATGGGTGCCGAGGGCGGCCACAGCATCGACTGCTCGCTCGCCACCCTGCGCGCGCTGCACCAGCTGGGCGTGCGGTACATGACGCTCACCCACAACGACAACCTGCCCTGGGCCGACTCGGCCACCGACAAGCCGGTGGCCGGCGGGCTGACCCGGTTCGGCGAGGAGGTCGTCCGGGAGATGAACCGGCTCGGCATGCTGGTCGACCTCTCACACGTCTCCGCCGACACCATGCGGGACGCGCTGCGCGTCGCCGAGGCCCCCGTCCTCTTCTCGCACTCCTCCGCGCGCGGCGTCTGCGACCACCCGCGCAACGTCCCGGACGACGTACTCGCCCAGCTGCCCGTCAACGGCGGCGTCGCGATGGCCACCTTCGTCCCGAAGTTCATCCTGCCCGCCGCCATCGAGTGGACCCTCGCGGCGGACGAGAACATGCGCGCGCACGGCTTCCACCACCTCGACACCACACCTGCCGGGATGGCCTGCCAGCGCGAGTTCGAGGCCGGCCACCCCCGCCCGATCGCCACCCCGGGCACCGTCGCCGACCACCTCGACCACATGCGCGAGGTGGCCGGGATCGACCACATCGGCATCGGCGGGGACTTCGACGGCACGGCGTTCACGCCGTCCGGCCTGGACGACGTCGCCGGCTACCCCAACCTGATCGCCGAACTGCTCGGCCGGGGCTGGTCCCAGGGCGATCTGGCGAAGCTGACCTGGCACAATGCGGTACGGGTGCTCCGTGACGCGGAGTCGGCCGCCCGCGAGCTCCAGCTCACCCGGAGGCCCTCCATCGCCACCATCACCCAGCTCGACGGCTGACCGCCACCCCGCGCCCGGACGGACCACCGGACCGGGCGCGGGCACCGCCGGGCGCCCAGACTGAGCGGGAGACACATCCCCTTGCGCCTACGGAGACCGCTGTGACCGGACGGGCCGGAAAGTACCGCAACATCGTCCTGGTGTGGCTGATCTGGCCGTTCATCACACTCGGGATCTACCACTTCGTCTGGTACTACAAGATCAACCGGGAGGCCAAGGAGTTCGACGCCCGGATCGACTCCAGCCCGATGGTCTCGGTCCTGGCGATCCTGATCGGCTGGGTGCTGATCGTCCCGCCGTTCGTCTCCACCTTCAACACCGGCAAGCGGATCGCGCAGATGCAGCGCGCCGCAGGGATGCAGGAGAGCTGCAACCCGTGGATCGGGCTGATCCTGATCTTCGTCTTCGGCCTGCACTCGATGTACTACCAGCACGAGCTCAACACGATCTGGGCCCACTACGGCGACCCCGCGGAGGGCGAGCGGATCCGCCTCGCCGCGTAGCGGCTCCGCCGGCATCCGTGGCTGATGCCGGCTCAGAGCAGTGGCAGCTCGATCGCCGGGCAGCGGTTCATCACCATGTCCAGACCCGCCTCGCGGGTCCGGGCGTAGGCCGCCTCGTCGATCACGTCGAGCTGGAACCAGACGGCCTTGGCGCCCTTCGCCACCGCCTGGTCGGCGACCTCGCCGGCCAGCGACGAGTTCACGAACACGTCCACCACGTCGACCGGGACGGTTTCCTCGGGTGCGCCGTCAACTCCTACGAACAGCCTTGGGTCAACCACGCCCTCGATCTCCATGGGAGGCAGCGGGTAGACCGTCTCGGCCAGTGGAGTGCTCTCCTCTGCCCCGAGCAGCTCCATCGCCTCGGCCCATACTCCGGTGGTCACCCATCGGTGGTAGCGGGTCTGAAGACCGGTTGGGTTCCCGAATTCCTCTGGAAGGCCAGCCCAAGGCACCCCGGTCCTGGCTTTGAAGAGAAGTGCGTCAAGGACCGTCCGGTGCGGGAGTCGGTTGCTCCGCTGGCGCTTCTCCGAGGCCATGAGGACAGGCTCGACCTTCCGCCACGCGGCATCCGAGAGCACAGGAACACCACGCTCGCGATCTGAGAACCACCTCGCCAGCGAGCAGTCCACCCGCCGGCCCATGGGCGGCATGCCGGTGACTGTGACCTGAATGTTGAGAAGGTCCAGGACTTCTGCCTGGTCGTCGGAAGGCATGTCCTGGAGTCGCGTGCGGGCTGCCCTTGCCAGTTCCTGGAGGTCTGACGCGCGCTTCTCAGCGAGCTCGGTCTCGGCCTTCCACGCCATGGCTTCGTCTCTCAGCTCGACCAAGCCGCCCACTTCGTCAGCGAGGGGCTTCAATACCCTCTGTACGGCTTCCTCGGCCGCTTCTCCCGACAGTCCGCGTCGCGCTGCCTGCTTGGCAGCTACAACCATTGTGATGGCCAGAGCCGATTCCTGTTCCTCGATCTGGCGACCAAGATCGGCGATCCGTTCGTCGTAGTTGACGCGGTTTCCGTCTGCGAGCCTCAGCCAGTCCTCGGACATGAGCTTGAGACGTTTCGGATCACCGAGGAGCTTGCACGTCTCCTCCCATACGAGCTTCTCAAGTTCGTCGGCGTTGATAGTCGGGCAAGCGCACAGCGCAGCGCCTGCATGCTTCTCGACCTTGCCGGCGCAGCGGTAGACCCGGCCGTCCCGCTCTTTCCGCTTGAGCCCGCTGTATCGGCTTTTGCACAGGCCGACGACGTGCCCTGAGAGGGGATAATGCGCGTTCGGCCCTCTGGACTTGCGACCGCGCCTGTTATCGGCCATCGCAGCGCGCAGCCTCCCACGCTCCTCCGGCGTGAAGAGGGGAGCCAGATTGATCACCACCGTATTTCCGTACAGCGGAGTTCCATCCGCCCCAAGTTTCGCCCGGCCCGGGTGGCGAAAGACGACCTGAGGCTCGTCGGCGGCCTCCGTCAGGCGGGACCAGAGGTTCCTGTTGGACCAAGGCTTGCCAGACCGGGTGAGGAGCCCTTCGGCGTTCAGAGTGAGCGCTGCACGGCGAATGTTGAGCTTGTCCACGGCAACCAGCTCCCATGCCCTGTGCAGCACGTTGTACTCGTGAACAATCCGGCAGCCTGCTCCGTGATCACACCGGTCGACGGCGATGCGAGATTGGCCCTTCTGGCCCTGGTTCTCGATGCGGTACCCGTACCGTGGCTTGCCTCCGGTCAGTCCGCCCTCTTCCGCCTTCTCCTGGATGCCACCCTGAGTGCGAGTGCGGATGGTTTCGTATTCCGTCTCGGCGTAGTCCGCCTGCCGACGCATCTCGCGGCGGCCGTCTGGGGTGGTGTTGTCGATGCCTCCGTCCACGATGGCCACGAAGATGCCCATGTCTTCGAGGGCCCAGACCCAGCGCCAGAATGCGCGTCCGGTTCGCCCGATGGCCCGGCCTTCGTTGACCACCACTACGTCGAAGGTGCGCGAGACACTGGCCGCGTCTTCCATCAGCCGTTTCAGGTCTGGCCGGTCGGCCGCTTCGAGGCTTCCGCTGACACCCTCGTCCTTGTAGGTGCCCTGGTGGTCCCAGCCCTTGCGAGCAATGTGATTCTTGGTCTTCTTGCCCTGGCTTGCGATGCCGTAGCCCCGCTTCTGCTCCTCGGTGCTCACCCTCAGGTAGTCCACCGCACGCAGCCCGGGAGCTGAGATTGCCCGCGCGACTACGCCGGCCGCGCCGTGAGCGAGTGTGCTTTTATTGGCCATGTCGACTCCAACCGGTCGGCCAGCCCCGGGACGGTTGCAGCCGTCGCCGGGGCACATTGTTGACGGCAGCCTATAGCGAGATCTGACGCGTCATCTGGTCTTTCGAACGTTGTCTGCCTGCTCAACTCGGGGCCCGAACAGGAGTCGTAGCAGGCGAGCTCTCTCCTCGGGGGCCAGTTGTCTGCCGGGAGTCCAAGTGACCTTGACCGTCGTCATGCTGGACTCCTGACCGCACTTCGGGCCGCTTGGGAGCTGGTCGCCAGCTCTTCCCGCGCGATCTCGCGGTTTGTGGCGATGTCTTCGGCGATTCCGGCGGCGATGAGTGCTTCGGCGGGGGTGTGACCGGTCCCGATGAAGCGCCAGGCGGCTTCGGTGACCGTGCCGTCGTCCCGGTCGGCGAACAGCTCACGGCCGCCGGCCTGGGTGCGGGCGTGGTCGGCGCGGTCGGCCCGCAGCTGGCCGTAGGTGGTGGAGTAGGCGCGGGTTTTGGTGAGGCAGTGGCCCCGGTAGCCGAGCATGTGCGCCCAGGCCCGCAGCCGCAGATGCTCCAGCTCCGGCAGGCCCCCGAGCCGCCACGCGGTCGAGATCAGCGCCCGGACGTGCGACGTGACCTTCAGGTGCCGGATCTCCGCGAAAGAGTCGATGCGCCGGTCCACCGCCCCGGCCGTCTCCACGCTCTTGGACGTGTACTTGGCGACATACGCCGCCACCGCTTCGTCGGTGATCCGCCCGCCGTCCCCGTCGGTGAGCGGGTGGGCGTCGAGCTGGGTGCCGAACCGCAATCGCACGTCGCTGTAGGCGGCCGAGTCCGGTGGTGCCAGCGCCACGGCGGCGGCCGCCGACCGGACCGCTTCCAGCAGCAGGTCCGTGGTGGCCCAGGCCGGGGGCGGGGAGGTGGGCCCGTCGGGTCCGTCGAGGCGGATGACGGCGTGGAAGTGAACGGCTCCGCGCTTCTGGTACTCGGCGACCTTGGCGGCCGACACCCTCACCAGCGAGCGGACGGCGGTCCGGCCGACCCCGGCGCGGGCGGCCAGGTGGTGGTACAGGTTGTCCCGGAACGCCTTCCACAGCGCCGGGGCGGCCGAGTTCCACAGCACGTGCCCGACGTAGTCATAACAGCCGGCGCACAGCGGCTGACCGGTCACCACGTCACCGTCCGGGTGGGCCTGGCCACAGCCGCGCCGCCCGCCGTGCTCGCAGCATCCGCGCCGCACCGGGTGGCAGGTACCGGCGCGGTGGACCGGGCCGAACGAGGGCGCGGTGAGGGTAACGAACAGCCGGGGATGCGTGCGCACCGACTCGGGGACGCCCTTGCCGCCGGACAGGCCCGCGCGCACCAGGTGGAAGGTGTCCCCGGAGTGCTCACGGGAGCAGGGCGCGCAGCGGGACGCGCGGCGGTTGCGACAGCGGACGGCGAGGCGGCCGCCGGGTTCGGTGGCGGTGGAGTAGCGCCGCAGGACATCACCGGTCGCCCGGTCGGTGGTGGTGCTGTGTCCGGTCAGGTAGACGGGGTGGGCGCAGCCGCCGGTAGCGGTGATCTGTTCCAGCCAGCGGTTGAGGTCAGGCATGGCGCCGAGGCGGACCAGGTCGCGGTCGAGGTCGGGGAGTGCGCGCAGCCGCGCCTCACGGGTGAGGTGGGCGCGGCGCGCGGTGGGGTCGGTCCAGGGGTTGCCGGGGCCGGGGGTCATGTTGGGTGTCTCCAGGGCAGGTGGGCGCTGTGCCCCGGCCAGGCGAGGCGTTCGGGAGCCGGGCCGGGGACAGCATTGAGGTGAAGTGGGGCGCGAGGCGCCGGGGTGGAGCTGGTGGTGGTGCGGCCGGTGGTTGTCGCGGGTGTCACGGAGATCAGTCCTCTCAGTGGGTGTGGGTGAGGCCCTCGGCGAGCCAGGTGACGGCGTAGATGATCGGGTCGGTGTAGTGGACCCGGTCCAGGTAGATCCCGAGCAGGCCGACCAGCGCGACCTGCCAGGTGCGCAGTTCACCGGAGCGGACCAGCAGGTAGGTGACGAGCGCCAGGATGAAGATCAGGAGCGCGGCGAGGCTCACAGGTACACCCCTTCCTCCGGCTCGGTGCCGGTGGGTTCGTGGGTGACTTCCGGTTCGGCTAGGCCCGGCCACGAGGGGGCGAGGTGCGCGTACTTCCTGGCGGCGCGCCGGGCCTGCGCGGGGGTGACGTGCACCGAGCGGGCCCGCATCCATCGGCCGTCGTCGCCTGCGGTGATCGCGACGCCCTGTTCGGCGAGGGTGATCCGCTGGGCGGCGGCCAGGGCGTCCTTGTCGAGGTCGCCGAGCGCCATCTCCGCCGTCCCCGGATCGCTCACCCGGTGGCAGACCCGCCCGGCCAGCTGGGCCCGCAGGGCAGTGACCCCGGGACCGAGGTCGGAGCCGACCCGCTGACCGGCGATCACCAGATGCACCCCCAGCGCCGCGCCGAGCTGGGCCAGCCGCAGCAGGTTCGTGGAGATCTCGCCGACCTCCGCCTTGTCGTCCCGGGTTGCCGTCAGGTAGAGCTCGGCGACCTCGTCCACGATCACGATGACCGGGACCTTGCGGAGCTTGGCGGGCAGTTCCCAGATGGACCGAGCACCGGCCGCGCGGCACAGTTCCATCCGCGCCTGCGCCTCCGCCACCAGCTCCGCGAGCAGCCGGGCGGCCTGGGTGCGGTCGGAGGCGAGGGCGGACAGCCGGTCCTCGAACAGGGACAGTTCCATGCCGCCCTTGAGGTCGATCCCGAACAGCGCCACCCGTTGCGGGGCGAGCTGCTTGACGAGGGCGGCGATGAGGGTGGACTTGCCGGAGCGCGTCGCGCCGACGACCAGCCAGTGCGGGACCTTCCGGAAGTCGACCACCCACGGCCGGCCGTCCTCCAGCAGGCCGACCACCGCCCGCAGCAACTGCGCGCCGAGGGTGTGCGGGAGGGTGGGGGCGGCGAGCGGGTCCCAGGCGAGCGCGGTCACGGTGACGAAGCCGCGCGCGTCGGAGACCACCCGCAGCGAGTGCACCCGCCAGGCGTGGGTGAGGGCGTCGACGATGGCCGTGACGTGCTCGGGGACCTGCCCCGGATGCAGCCGCACCCCCACGGCCAGGCCGCCGCGCCGCAGCTTCGGCACACCCAGCCGGGGAGGCATCGGCTTCAACGGATCACCCCGGACGACCATCCCGCCGACCATGGCGCGGGCCGGACGCCGGGGCACCGCCAGACCCACGTTCGTGGTGAGGCGCCGCCAGGTCACCAGGATGCGTAACACCGCCTGCGGGTAGCCGAACAGGCCCCACCAGACGTACGGGTGATTGCGGCGCAGGGACGGGGCGGCGATCAGCAGCCCCAGCACCACGGCGAGCAGGCCCAGCCAGAGCAGCTGAACAGCCATCAGCTCATCCCCCCGTTCTCAGCCGTGCGGTTGTGGGCGTCGGTGGCCAGGTCCCGGGCCAGCCCGGCCGCCTGGTCCGCCTTGCCGGCGATCTCCTCGAAGAGCACGGTGCCGGAGTCGTCGGGGTCGAACGGGTCGATGTCGTCGCCCAGGTCGGACAGCGCCCAGAGCAGCGACCGCAGCCGCACCCGGTTCTGCGGGCTCACGCGTCACCGCCCTTACGACCGGCGGCCGAAGCAGCGGGAGCCGCCGGGGCAGCGGGGGCGGGGGTGATGGAGTCCGCGCGGAACGACAGACCGTGCCGGTCACCCATCGCCCACGAGAACGCCGTCAGACCCGTCACGGCGACCCGCACGCCCTCGGTGACGCCCACCGGCTCACCGGACACGCTGATCTCGATCAGCGACGCCCGCCGCTGCTCCTGGCGCACCGCGACGCCGACCGTGTAGACGGTCTGACCGTCCCGGTCCTTCTTCACCTCACCGGTCTCCCGGTTGGCGATCCGCACCTCCGGGGCGACGATGCAGGTCATCGTGCCGAGCCGGGTTCCGTCCACGGGAATGGACTGCATGATCGGGCACTCTCCTCAGGTCAGCAGAGGGCGCATGACGCTTGTCGTCAAACGTACTTACCTTTGCTGTCCTGATGATGCGCTTGCTTGACGCCCGAGCGCAAGCGATTCATGCTTACGTTTGACGCATAGCGTCTGACGACAGACTCTCCACATGCCGCCCGAGCTGGGCGAACGATCACCCACAGCCACTCAAAAAAGAACTCACACGAAGCGGGCATCCCCCGGCGCCCGCACCAAAGGGGCCACAGCCATGGCGATCATCCGCAACGAGGCACTCCACAAGCAGGTCGCGACAGCGATGCGCCAGTCCATCGCCTCAGGCGAGTGGCCCCCCGGCACCCAGCTCCCCACCGAGACCGACCTCGCCACCCTCTACGGCGTCTCCCGCCCCACCGTCCGCCTCGCCGTCGCAGCCCTGCGCAGCGAAGGCCAGCTCGACGTGAAGCAGGGCCGGGGAACCTTCGTCCGCACCACAGCCCTCGGCCCCACCCACACCATCGACCGCACCATCACCCGGCGCGGCACCCGCTACCGGACCCCCACCGACACCTGGTTCGACAGCGCCGAGGAACCCGCCGTGTTCCGAACACGCACCGACGCCATCACCGGCCCCCTCCTCGGCATGGACCCCGAAGAACTGCTCATCGGCGCCGACCGCCTGATCACCGACCCCGCCGGCCCCGGCCGCGCCCTCCACCGCCAGTGGCTCCCCATGGAACGCATCGAGAACACCCCGCTCGCCAAGACCCCCGGCGTCATCCCAGCCAAGGCGTATGCCGTCCTCGCTGCCGCAGGCCATGACCTGACGTGGCGCGAGCAGGTCAGCGCCCGTGTCCCGCAGCCCGACGAACGCGAAGCCCTCCGGCTGTCCGAAGCCGCTGTACTGCTCGTGGTCCACCGCATCACCTATGGCCAGGCCGACGGCCGGGCGCTCATGCTCGAAGAGACCCGCCTCGGCGCCGAGACCGTCGCACTGGCCTACCCGCTCGAAGCCCAGCAGGATTCAGAACACAACCGTCGTGCCAAAGCGGCCGGATAGCAGGCAGCCGCCTCCCGGAACCTGGCGCGCTTCGCTCGGAAGGCGGCATGGTGGCCCATGGGAGACGGCTGAACGTGCTCGTGGCTGGACATGACGGCCCGAATTATGGCCAGACCGGGCTACGGGCAGGTCTCGCCGGCCGTGCGGTCGGCAGCATGACCAGCGGGTTGACGGAACGTCACTGGTGGAACTGCACGGTAACGCGATCGGCAACAAGGTCCAGCTGCTCGATAGCGATCTCGTTGCTGCTTGCATCGAAGTCAGGGGCGGTCAACTTGACGGGGAACGCGTTGACCACGTTCCAGGTCACGAAGAGTCCGGTGCCGGCGTCGTCGGTCAGGCTGATGGAGATGTCCTTCTTCTCCACCTTGTTCAGGGAGATGGAGTTCATCCACTCGTAGAACTGCGCTTGACCGCTCACGACGCCACGCTTCAGGGAGATGTTCAGTGCCTCCCGCTGGCCTGGCATCTGGAACCGCCCACCCATGCCATCCCTGTACTCGATCTTTTCGAAGCTCAGCGACAGGCCTGAGACGCCCTGGAAGGCCATCTCCTCCCCGTCGACAGCCACCCTGAAGCGGTAGGTGGGGACGGGGTAACTCGCACTGATTTGATCGGCCGAGTCGGTCACGGCATGCCTCCAGGTCTGAGAGTCACGGACTGATTGCCCAGGGTGACGCTACCGCCGTGCAGTCTCCAAGATCCGGAGAATCCGCGAACCTGCCGAACTCGGCGCGGCGCCCAAGGAGCACAGGAAACCGGCCAGCCCCGGGGGCTGTCGTATACCTTCTTCACTTACTCAAGGCGGCTCGCTACCGCTCGCCGCGCGCGCCCCGGCTCACCGCCGGGCCGACGCTCCTGTCTTCGCCCCGCTTCCGGCCCGGCTCCGCCGGGCACGCGGCTGTAGCAAGCCCGCCATGACAGATATGGGGCTCTGCCCCACACCCCGGCCCTCTCTCGGAGGGGGAGGCCGGCAGGCGCGAGGGTGCACCGTCGTCGTGGTGAACGTGGTGGGTCGCGGGACGGCCCTCTCCTCGACCGGACACCCAAGGGCGTACCCGGAACCTCCAGGGGCCGCCAAGGCCAAGCGCAAGCGTCACGACGTGAGCCTTGGCGGCCCCTGGAGAACCCGGGTGCGGCGAAGCTGCCCGATCGAGGAGGGAACCACCCCGCTCAGCCCGAGATCTGCCGGCGGCAGCTTGGGCGTGTGGTGTGAGACCGATTCGCAGGGCATGCGCGATAGCCCCCCCTGGCCCGACTCGAACCGGCTGGCCCCCTCCACAACGGACCGGCACGTTAGGGTTGTGGCACCGATCGACGCAGGGCACCGGCAGTCTAGCCCGTGCCCCTAACTGTGCCCGATCGGGCGGGGAACCACGGGGAACAGCGGCCCCTCAGAGGCAGAGCAAGCAGCACCGGCCCAGCAGGCATAAGACCAGGTCACAGCCCATGATGACCGGCCGCCCTCCGGAGGCGGTCGCTCGGAGAGCCCAAGGCGCTATCGTGAGCCGCATCACCATGATGCCCCGTGGAGCCCCCATTGCAGTTGGACTCAGTTGCGCAGCTAGTAACCGCCTTCTCCCCCCTGGCCGTTGCAAGTCTCACAGGGGCTCTCGCTGCGCGAGCAAGTCGCAAGCGCCGCTCCGACAAGGTCATGGCACGGCTCACGGCAGAGTGGGCTTGATCCGCTTTGACGGACACCTGAGATCAGGGGCTTCGGCCCCGGAAGGATGATGTCCATCATGGAGAGCATGGGGAAGAAGAAGCCGCGC